>NZ_JAUOET010000010.1:0-141617 GCF_031932075.1 Shewanella sp. SP1S2-4 | reverse complement strand
TTAGATTGGTTGCGGGAGCAGGATTTGAACCTACGACCTTCGGGTTATGAGCCCGACGAGCTACCATGCTGCTCCATCCCGCGTCCGATATCTATCTGTTTTACTTTACTATTTTGCTTTAAATTGGTTGCGGGAGCCGGATTTGAACCGACGACCTTCGGGTTATGAGCCCGACGAGCTACCATGCTGCTCCATCCCGCGTCCGTCTTCAAAGCGGGGCAGACTATAACGGCAGTGCCCTTGCAATGCAAGGACGAAGATTGAAAAAGGTGGTGAACGCTTAAATATAAAGCGGGATGGGCGGCATTCATACTATTTACGTATAAGTTGGGGATTTTTCGTCAATTATCTTAGGCCAAGACAGTGACTAAATGGGGCTTTGGCTAATAACTGTTTATCTTTTATGTATCCGAGCAGGTATAATGTCGCTTTGATTTTGACTGCGTACTGATTATCCCATGCTTAATTTTTTTGCCGCCGCCCCTAAGGGCTTTGAATATAGCTTAGCCCAAGAGCTGACAGAATTTGGTGCGACTGAAGTAAAAGAGAGTGTTGCTGGTGTGTATTTCACGGCCTCCTTAACTTTAGCGTATCGCATTACTTTATGGACACGCTTAGCCAGCCGCATTGTGTTGGTTATCTATAAAGGAAGCTGCGAGTCGGCAGAACAACTCTATAATGCAGCTTATTGTGTTGATTGGCCGGCACACTTTTCCAATAAAAGCACTTTTAGTATCGATTTCCATGGTACGGGTGGTTTTCTTAATAATACCCAGTTTGGCGCCTTGAAGATTAAGGATGCGATTGTCGATCGTTTCCGCGACGATGATATTGAGCGTCCGAATGTGTCTCGCGTTGATGCTGAGTTTAAAGTCGATGCGCATTTCCGTAATGGCGTGATCACGATTGCGATGAACTTCTCTGGTCCATCGCTTCATCAACGTGGCTATCGTTCGACCACAGGTGAAGCGCCATTGAAGGAAAACTTAGCCGCCAATATGCTCGTACGCAGTGGATGGCAAGCGGCGCCTTCGACCTTGCTCGATCCTTTCTGTGGTAGCGGTACAGTGCTGATTGAAGCGGCGTTAATGGCGGCTGATATTGCCCCTGGTCTGCAACGTAGTCGTTTTGGTTTTGAACATTGGCGTCGCCATGATAAAGCCGTATGGCAAGAAATCGTTGAAGAAGCGAAAGCGCGTGCCTCATTAGGCGTGAAACGTTGCGAGATTAAATTCTACGGTTCTGATATCGATTCGCGCTTAGTCGCGTTAGCGAAACGTAATGCCGAAAATGCCGGTGTACTGGAGTTAATCGAGTTTCAAGTTGCAGATGCTTTAACGATAGCGCCGCCTGCGGAAAGCGGCTATTTGATCACTAACCCACCTTATGGTGAGCGTTTAGGCAATGTGTCTGAGTTATTGCAGCTTTACTATCAGCTGGGCGACAAGTTTAAGAAAGAGTTTGGCGGCTGGAAAGTGGCCATGCTGTGTAGTGATATCGAACTGGTGTCATCGCTAAAGCTTAAAGCCGACAAACAGATGAAGATGTTCAACGGCGCGCTTGAATGTGCTTTTAACATCTACACCTTACATGCCAACAGTACTCGCCGTGATACGCCAGTGCTACCAGATGGCGTCGACATTGCCGATATCGCCCCTGCTTTTGCTAACCGCATTAAGAAGAATGCCAAGTTATTAGAGAAATGGGCGAAGAAAGAAGGCATCGACAGCTATCGTATTTACGATGCCGACATTCCTGAATATAACGTCGCAGTAGATAAGTATTTAGATTACGTGATTATTCAAGAGTATATGGCGCCAGCGACCATACCTGAAGCCGTGACTAAACGTCGTTTAAGCGATGTGTTATTAGCCCTGCCGTCGGCTATTGGCATCAACCCTAACAAGATGATCATGAAGACGCGTGAGCGTCAAAAGGGCACGAGTCAATATCAAAAGCTGGATGAGCGCAAGTTAGAGCTTATCACTACCGAATATGGCGCTAAGTTCAAGTTGAACTTAACCGGTTATTTGGATACAGGTTTGTTCCTCGATCACAGATTGACACGTCGTTTAGTCGGTCAAAAGTCTAAAGGTCGCCGCGTACTGAACTTGTTCTCTTACACAGGTTCAGCTTCTGTGCATGCAGCGCTTGGTGGTGCTAAGTCGGTGACGACGGTAGATATGTCCAATACCTATATCGCTTGGGCGAAGGACAACTTTGCGCTCAATGGCCTGCAAGGTAAGCAGTATGAGTTTGTTCAATCTGACTGCATGCAGTGGATTAGGGATTGTAATGAACAGTACGATCTGATTTTTATCGATCCGCCAACCTTCTCAAACTCTAAGCGCATGGAAGATTCGTTTGATGTGCAACGGGATCATGTGAATTTACTGTCATCCTTAGTGAAACTGCTCAGCCCAACGGGCGAGCTAGTGTTCTCTAACAATAAACGTAAGTTTAAGATGGACATAGAGACGCTGACAAAGATGAACATTAATGTGACAAACATTGATGATGTGACTTTGCCTATGGACTACAAACGTAATCCACATATCCATAATACCTGGCTTATCACCCATGCCTGAGTTGATTCAAGCAGAGCGGGATAACAGGACTTATCTGCTATATCACACCGATGGCTGCCATCTGTGTGAACTGGCCGCGGCGTTACTGGACGCGGCCGACATTGGCTATCGAGCCATAGATATATGTGACGATGAATACCTCGCGCAGCGTTATGGCGTATCGATTCCAGTGCTTAAAGCCTGGGATGATAGGGAATTACATTGGCCATTTAACGCAACGCAATTACAAGAGTTTACAGGAGCTTAGTTTGAGTCTGGTTCGTATCAATAGTGGCTCTTTAGCCTATGGTTACACTCCGTTGTTACAAAAAGCGGATTTTACTATTCAACGCGGCGAGCGCGTGTGTATTGTTGGCCGTAACGGTGCTGGCAAGTCGAGTTTATTAAAAATCTTATCCGGCGATGTGTTGTTGGACGAAGGCGAGTTCAACATCGCTGGTAATGTGACCGTGAGTCGTCTACAGCAAGATCCACCTAAAGCTGAGCAAGGTACGGTATACGCGTATATTGCGGCAGGGTTAAAGGAAGTGGGTGAGGCGCTTGAGCGTTATCATCAACTGTCCCACGATGTCGCCCATGCCTCGCCTGAGCAAATGGATCGTATGCTGAATGAGATGCAAGGTCTGCAAGAAACCTTAGATCATTATAATGGTTGGCAGCTCGATTCGCGCATTCAACAAAACTGCGAATTATTAGGACTCGATCCTGATAAATCCTTGAGCGAGTTATCCGGTGGTTGGCAGCGTAAAGTGGCGTTAGCCAGAGCACTGGTCAGCGAGCCTGATCTCTTGTTACTCGATGAACCAACCAACCATTTAGATATAGACACCATTGAGTGGCTTGAAAAGTTCTTACTCGATTATCAAGGCGCTATCGTCTTTATCAGTCACGATAGGGGCTTTATTGCCCGTATGGCGACGCGAATTGTCGATTTAGACCGTGGTGTCGTGACCTCATGGCCTGGCAACTATCAAATGTACCTTGATGGTAAGCAAGAATGGCTGCGGGTTGAAGCTGAAAAAAATGCCTTGTTTGACAAACGTCTCGCCGATGAAGAAGTGTGGATCCGTCAGGGCGTTAAAGCTAGACGAACCCGTAATGAAGGCCGAGTGCGTGCGCTAAAAGCTCTACGTGAAGAGCGAAGTGAGCGGTTAAACCGTCAAGGCAATGCTAAGATGGCGGTATCGGATACCGAACGCTCTGGTAAGTTAGTGTTTGATGTAACCGATCTTAACTTCAATCTGCCCGATAAAAATTTGGTTAAAAACTTTAATACCACAGTGATCCGCGGTGACCGCATTGCGCTGATTGGCCCGAATGGTTGTGGAAAATCAACCTTGATCAAGCTGTTAATCGAAAAGCTGCAACCGCAATCGGGCGAAATTAAAGTCGGTACTAAGCTTGAAATCGCTTATTTCGACCAATATCGTGAAGCCTTAGATCCTGAGCAAACCGTTGAAGATAACGTTGGCGAAGGTAAAAAAACCATCACGATTAATGGCCAAGACCGCCATATATTAAGTTATTTGCAGGACTTCTTGTTCTCACCTATGCGTGCCAGAACCCCTGTGAAAGCGCTGTCGGGTGGTGAAAAAAACCGTCTGTTACTGGCTAAGCTATTAATTCGTCCAGCAAATTTAATCATACTCGACGAACCGACCAACGATCTTGATATTGAGACCCTAGAATTGCTAGAGTCGCTGCTCACTGAATATCAAGGCACACTTTTGTTAGTGAGCCATGATAGGGCATTTATCGATAATACCGTCACCAGTAGTTGGTGGTATGCGGGTAATGGCCATTGGAGCGAGTATGTGGGTGGTTATCAAGACGCTGTGAATCAGGGGGCAAAGTTTTATTCTGAGGAACCTCGTTCGCAAAAGGCGGTCGAAGCTCCTGCGGTTGCAACGAAAGCGGTTGAAGTTAAGGCTGCAGAACCTGCGAAATCGGTAAAAAAACTGTCTTATAAGTTACAGCGTGAGTTAGAGTCGTTACCCACTGTGATGGAGCAATTAGAGGCTGAAATTCTCGCATTGCAGACGAGCATTGGACATGCAGACTTTTATAGTCAGGCGCAGGATAAAGTTAATCTGGTATTGAGCCAGTTGGCGGATAAAGAAAAGCAATTGGAAGTTTGCTTCGAGCGTTGGGAAGAGCTTGAGTCACTGAAGTAAACCAATAATAAAAATGGGAATAGAATTAATGAAGTCAAAGTTGGATAAAGCCCTTTCCTTGGTTGCCCTAGGTGTCCTTGGTGTATTAAACAGTGCCCATGCTGCACCTGTCTATGAAATCGTTAATATCGATAATTTTGATCTGCAAGGTACCCTTGAAGGTACTCGTAGTGGTTATGCCTTAGGTGTGAATGGCAATGATGAATTAGTCGGTATTTCAAAGGGCAAGAAAAAACTCAGCAGTTCAGATGTTGAAGGTGGCGTTATTGATGTTGCCGATGGTATCGCGCCAGAAGAAACTATTACGTATTCGATAGATAAAGCCATCATTGCTAACAACTTTGCCTTTGTTGCTAAGGAAAATGACGAAACATCTAACCCTTGGTTACCTACCTTTGACAGCATTAATGGCACTAAACCGCCAAGTGATACGGCTGTGATTAATTCAGTTGATACCTTTTATTACGGTATTAATGATGCAGGTATCAAAGTGGGCAGCATGACTGCACCTGAAAAGAAAACAGAGAATACAGCAACTACTGATGTAACAGATGATTACTGGTATTACCGTGATTATGAGTTTCGCGGTGTCGCGAAATCCGGCCAAACAGAAATTTCTTTACCGCCGCCTTATACTAAATTTGTTAATGCTGACAATACTAAAACAGCTGAGTTAGGTGGATGGTCGGCGGCAACAGCCATTAATAACAATAATTTAGTAGCGGGTTATGTTAGTACCGATATCAGTAAATATGGTAGCGATCGTGTCAATTATTGTTTAGGTACAGATAATACTTTGCCGTTGGATGTTTGCGTACAACGCGAGCAATACCCAAATAGTACTGGTACACGTAATATTCAGTATCAGACTCGTGGCTATGTATGGCAAATCGACAACAATGTTGCTACAGGCACTGAGTTACCTTTAGGCCTAACGCCTGCGACTGACAATACCTTGACCTTTACCGCTCAAGCATTGGGTTTGAATGATAATGGTGTCGTAGTGGGTCGCTCACATGTTTATCGTGGTGGTGACACCAATAATTTGCGTCAAGATGCAGCTTATTGGGCTAAAGATACTGAAGGTAAATACCAATACCATTGGATCCCTATGGTCGATTCGATTTCTAGCTCTATTGCCTATGACATCAACGATAGTGGTATTCTTGTCGGTAGTTATCGCAGCTATATTCAAGGTTATTTGCGCGACAAGTTTTTCTATTTTGATACGAATCAAGCTGATGCAACAATAGTAACCCCGAATGATTTCGCCGCTTCTACAACGGATCTTTCGAGTAAACCGAAGAGTATCAACAATAAAGGCCAAGTTGTAGGTTATATTGAGACAACATACGATAAAGAAAAACCCCGTCCTAAAGCCGGTTTCCTGTATGAGAAATCAACTGGTGAGTTTAGCAATCTTAATAAGTTGTTGACCTGCGAATCTAAAGGCTATGAAAAAGCCAGCGATGGTAGCTGGGCACGTCATCAAGTCGAAGTTCAAGATGGCTCGGGTAAAGTGCTTCAATATAACGCCGATATTTTAGTTGTTGAAGGTACAAGTATTAATGAGAATGGTGCGATTGTTGGTACAGCTTTCATTCGTAAACCTTCTTATCAATTTGATGCTAATGGCAATGTAGTTATCGGTGAAAATGGAATGCCATTATTTGAACTTAATGGTAATGGTGATCCTGTTACAGCATATGTTCCGCGTATGGTCGTGTTAAAACCGGCCTCTAGCGGTGAAGCTTGTACTGTTGATGACAACACTGATACTGGCAATTACGAACGTCAAGGTGCAGCAACCCTAGCTTGGTTATTTGCCTTGCCATTAGTGTGGTTCCGTCGTCGAATTCGTTAAATTTTAAGCTTCAATTCAGACTTAAAAAATCGAGGCAAAATGCCTCGATTTTTTTTAATCATGATCTCAATAGTTTAATAAATAGTCGATAAAATGGACGATTTTTTGATTGATCTTGGCGTCAAAAAGCACTATTCCTATGTGTGAAGCTTTTGCTTCTATTTTATGTAGAACAGAGGACGCTTGCATGAAAAGACAAAAACGAGATCGTTTAGACAGAGCTTTTTCAAAAGGATTCCAAGCTGGGGTTGGTGGACGCTCTAAGGAGCTCTGTCCATATGCAAATCTTGATTCGCGATCGCAGTGGTTAGGTGGTTGGCGTGAAGGTGTGGATGGCCGAGTTAATGGGCTATTTAATAAATAATTGAGTTTTACCTCATTAATTAAATAGCCCAGAATAAGTAAAGTAATGCAGCATATTGCCCTCAGATGAGGGCATTTTTATATCTGCAGTACTTATATCTTCAGTGTTTTGGAGTAAGGCGGATTAGAATGTAGAGGTATCGCTAAAGACACCGACTTTAAGATCGGTTGCACTGTAGATCTGACGGCCATCCACTTCAAGAATTGCATCGGCAATGCCCATTACCAGTTTACGGTGAATAGTACGCTTGATATTGAGCTTGTAAGTGACTTTCTTCGCGCCAGGTAATACTTGGCCAGTAAACTTCACTTCACCGACACCTAGTGCACGCCCTTTACCTTCAGCGCCTTCCCAGCCTAAATAGAAGCCAACGAGCTGCCACATGGCGTCTAGGCCTAAACAGCCTGGCATCACAGGATCGGTAATGAAGTGGCAGTCGAAAAACCATAAGTCTGGATTAATATCGAGTTCAGCGACAATTTCACCTTTGCCAAACTCACCGCCATTATCATTAATAGTGACGATTCTATCTATCATCAGCATGTTATCGACAGGTAGACGAGGTGAGTTTGGACCAAATAATTTCCCATGGCCACAGGCGATGAGTTCTTCTTTATTGAAACTGTTTGCTTTATTCATTGTTTTACTACTCCAGCAATAAGAGCCGCCAAGATTAGCGAACACGTGTAAGCTAAACAACTCCGATCAGCTAATTAGCGGCGAAAAAATCCCAATTTTGCGAGCAATCTTGTGATTAGACCGATTTCCTCCTCTCCATTTCCTGCGAGCTTATCTAATCGTTCCTGTACGAGGCCGTATAATGAATCATGAGGGAAATCATTATCTTCATCGGCAACACCCGCGGGCATTTGCATTAATAGCTCTACAGCCTGATCCATATGCTCAATGGCATAGATATGAAACAGTCCTTTGCCTACAGCTGTAATCACTTTGGGATTAAGATTTAGCTGTAGCACGTTCGACTTGGGCATAATAACGCCTTGTTCTCCGGTAAGTCCGCGGCGCTCACACAGATTAAAAAAGCCTTCAATCTTCTCGTTGATACCGCCAATCGCTTGCACATTACCAAATTGATCCAATGCGCCGGTAATCGCCAGTGATTGAATAATGGGCTGCTCGGCAATCGCCGACATCAAACAACAGTACTCTGCGAGTGATGCACTATCGCCATCAATTTCTTGATAGGATTGCTCGAAAACGATATTGGCGTTCAGATGTAAAGGTGCGTCTCGTCCAAAGATACGGTATAAACAGGCTGAAAGGATCATCATGCCTTTGGCATGTATATTCCCGCCAAGTTCAGATTTTCTTTCAATATCGGCTACTTCACCATCACCGTAGTGAACCGATGCCGTGATCCGCGCAGGTTCACCATAGCTATAATCGATAGCATCAATCACAGTTAAGCCATTGATTTGGCCAACCATAGCACCCGAAGTTGGCAGATTTATGAAATTGTCATCGAAGCTTTGGCCTGAATATTCTTCCGAACTGTTATGACGATAGTTGGCTTGGGTTAACGCGTGCTCAATACTGCTTGCATTGATGCTTGGTTTACCACGGTAGGCTTTTGCTTGCACCATGAGTTGGGCAAACTCGAGCATAGACAAACTGAGACGACGTTGATGTTCGGTTAACCGTGCACTATAACGAAAGAGTGGCGCTAAACTGGATTGTTCAAGCGTGACATCCACGCTTTGGGCAACCGCTTGCAGCCATGTGACGTATTGTGACTCTTTATAACGCACCAAGTCGATTTCGCTGGCGAGTTCTGCTAGTAGTGTAAAGTGACGTTGAAATTGCCAATCCTCTGTTCTGACTTGGCTATAAATCATCCCAGCACCAACGAGGACAATCTTACAGTTCAGTGGAATAGGACTTAGGCTGCTGCTAATTTGATATTCTTTATGGGTAAGGATTTGCATCACTAATTCCCATAAACCTTCACGTTTCCACAGTGACTCGGCGCAAATGAATACATAATGGCATTGGGCTAGGGCGCCAGCTTTATACTGACTCGTTGTCCCAGTTTGCACCATACGGCCAACTAAATCAGCGCGGCGAATATTACCACTAAGGTAGCAATAGTGAGTGGTTTTCTCGGCAATACTTCCTTGATTTTCCAGTGGCTTATCGGACTGCCACTGAAATGTTACCGCCTTATCAATCGGACGTGTCGCCACTAAATACGCAGGGGATAGAGGTGCTAGGCTATCGATACAAGCTTTGATGATTAACTGGCGGTCAATACTCGGGAAATCGGCTAAATATAAGTGTTGATCGACAACCGCTTGGTGGAGTTTAAACGCATCCACAGTGCGCTCTTGCCCTAAGAGTAATGCGCTTAGATTAGCATCCGTTTCAGAAAGGGTTGGCAGGCTAAATTCAGGTGCGAGTGAAGACGTGGGTATCAAGAGTGAATTCATATAAGCATTTACCGTGAAAAGTTACAGTGATTTTACCATACCAAGACGACAAGTCTCTCACTGTATAGGTGTTTTTACGTCTGTTTGCCCGATTATTCGTTAAAACGGGTGATGTATTTGCCGTAAAAAACACCTGAGTGGATATAAGTTGAGCATTTGATTCGAGAATTAAAAATTGAGGTTTACAAGCTAGCGGTATGCTTATATTATTTTCGGCGTTCGGAGGGGTGGCAGAGTGGTTTAATGCACCGGTCTTGAAAACCGGCGTGGGTTTATAGCCCACCCAGGGTTCAAATCCCTGCTCCTCCGCCATATTTTACAAAAAAGGCCATCAGTAATGATGGCCTTTTTTGTTTGTGTGATTTGAACCAAGGTTCCTCATTCTAAGCGCAGCTCCTGCGCCATATTCAGGAGATAGGCTATCAGCAATGGTGGCCTTTTTTGTTTATGCAATTTGAATCCCATGTTTTCATTCAAAGCTGCGTTACTGTGGCTGATTAGCGGCATTTTAGTTCACTCTTTCTATTTATGGTCTACACTCAAATCCGTGGCCAACTTAATGGTTTTTATGGCCTTTAAAATTTGCACTAGGATGGTGCGACGTATGATTCTCGACAATCTTGGGTCATACGGCCGAGCAATTCTCCCATCTGGGTGACTTATTTTAAGTAGAGAAAGCTATGTGGTTACCAACACGTATTTCGCAGCGGCTCACTATGGGCAGCATAGTGCTGCTTTTACTGACCGGACTTGCTGTTTTTGGTGTGATGTCACTTAGGGGGCAACCTCGAGTAGTGGCGGCGAGTCAAGAGTTAATCGAGCAAACCGGTAGCAGTATCGTGAGGCAACTCGCGCTCAAGCTTGCAAGCATTGAGGGTATTACTTTAAGCCTTGCACGCCTTGCAGAAGTGCTACCCCACGAGCAAGCTCTTTATCTTAATTCCTTACCTAATCTAATTGATAACAATGGCGATCTCACTATTGCAGGCGGTGGGATCTGGCCAGAGCCAGATAAATTTGTCGCTGGCAGCACCCGTCACAGTTTTTTCTGGGCCCGTGGTAGCGATAATTTACTGGCTTATTCCGATGACTATAATGCGCAATCTGGCCCTGGCTATCACAATGATCCTTGGTATACAGGGGCACGCACGAGTTCAGTATCCCAGTGCCTATGGTCTGAAGCCTATCAGGATACCGTGACGAAAGTGGCGATGGTGACATGCAGTGTGCCATATCGTCTGACGGGGACATTTGCTGGGGTCGCAACAATAGATTTAAAACTTGATGATTTAGCAAAATTTCTAACAGAACATGGCAATGTAACTGACGGCTATGCTTTTGCTTTAGATCAAGCGGGTAATATCTTGCATTTTCCTGAAGCGAATAAGTCCGACATTATGCTGCGCTTTACCGATCTCGTCGGGCAGTTACCTTGGCTTGCCCCCGTTGAAGCTGCGCTTAAACAAACCTCAATCAATAATGTTATTTCTGTGAGTTTAGATAAGGATGGAAGACTCAATCAGGCGAGCGAGGTAAGCCTGTTTGTGATGCCTGATACCGGGTGGGTGATTGGTCTTGTGACGCCAAAGACCCGAGTCACAGGGCTTGCCCGTGAGCTGACCTTTGATATTTTGTTGTTTTTATTGCCCTTGCTCGCCATTTTACTTTATTTGGCTTGGTTGTCGGGTAAAAAACTGTTGGCGCAACTTGAGGAAACCACAGATCAAATTGCTTCCCTTGGGAGCGGTAATTTGGGTGCCAATGTCGAACTGCAAATTCAGCGGGATGATGAAATTGGCGCTTTGCGTCGAGCAGTAAATACCTATGCGGGTACACTGAGGGCAATGTTAGATTTGATCACCCAAGAGGCGAAGAAAGTTCAGTTTGAGGCAACGCAATTAAGTGGTCTTAGCCATAGGTTAGCCCAACGTGCGGAACAACAGCGGCTCGAGAGTGCGCAACTCGCCGCGGCGATAACACAAATGTCTTCAAGCGCGATGGAAGTGGCAAATAACACTAATGATTGTGCTGCAACAGCGCAATCTTCTTTAATTGTGGTGCGCGAAGGGCAAACCCGAGTGGCATCCAGCAATGCTTCCATTGAGGCATTAGCGGGGGAAATCGCCAATGTAACCAAGGTGATATCCCAGTTGGCTCAAGATAGCCAGAAAGTGGGCGCCGTATTAGATGTGATCAAGGCGATTTCTGAGCAAACTAATCTATTAGCGTTAAATGCGGCTATAGAAGCAGCAAGGGCGGGGGATCAGGGGCGTGGTTTTGCGGTTGTTGCCGATGAAGTACGGACTCTTGCGGGGCGAACTCAAGATTCCGCCAATGAAATCAGTACCATGATTAACGCTTTGCAATCGGCTTCGCGGCTTGCGGTACAAGCGATGCAAACAGGTGAGTCCCGCACTGTCCACGCAGTTGCTGAGGCTGAGGGAGCGGCCAGTTCTCTATCGAGTACTGTACAAAGTTTCGATGATATTTCGCAGCGAGCCCAGCAAATTGCTTTAGCTGCTCAGCAACAAAGCCAAGTGACTCAGGAGATCAATGAGCTGGCGGTGAGGATTAATAGCATTAGTGAAGATAACTCACTTGATGCGACCGCACTCGATGCGTTAAGTCTTGAAATGCAGAAACTATCCGACCGTTTAATCAATATTAATCGAGCTTAAGCCTAATATCCTGATAAAAAGTTATGTAGTGGATCGCCTTGTTAGTGGTGCTTTAACTGACCGGAAATTCAAAGCATAAGTCGAATTACGCGATTTTTTAAGCAAATTGGATGTAGATTGACCATGTGGATTGCTATTTTAAATTAAGAGTTTACAGCGGAGTAGGAGATAGCTATTATCTCGCTTGTTCGGAGGGGTGGCAGAGTGGTTTAATGCACCGGTCTTGAAAACCGGCGTGGGTTTATAGCCCACCCAGGGTTCAAATCCCTGCTCCTCCGCCATATTTTACGAGAAAGGCCATCAGTAACGATGGCCTTTTTTGTTTGTGCAATTTGAACCAAGGTTCCTCATTCTAAGTTCAGCTCCTCCGCTATATTCACGAAACAGGCCATCAGTAATGATGGCCTTTTTTGTTCGTGCAATTTGAACCAAGGTTTCTCACTCTCAGCCACAAGTTTTCTGTTTTTGCTTTGAAACACGTTTTTTAATCAAAAATTGAATTTGAAATAACCAATTAACACGATTAAGTATAAATTTAAGTTTACAGTGGCAGTAGAGATCGCTATTATCTCGCTCGTTCGGAGGGGTGGCAGAGTGGTTTAATGCACCGGTCTTGAAAACCGGCGTGGGTTTATAGCCCACCCAGGGTTCAAATCCCTGCTCCTCCGCCATATTTAGTCAAAATGCCGCTAAGCAATTAGCGGCATTTTGCATTTATATCGTTTGAACCCTTGGGTTCCTGATTAGAAGCGAAGCTCCTCCGCTATATTCACAAAAAAGGCCATCAGTAATGATGGCCTTTTTTGTTTGTGCTGTACTACCGATCCAACAAGCATTTAAGCTGATAGCGCTTTGTGTATTGCTTCGTTTTTAAACGCTTTTTATTGGTATGCTATTCTGGAGTCCTTTCTTTAAATATCATCTAGTTAACAATGTTGAATTTATGCTTTGCGAAATGGGGTTGTTGGGCTAAATTAGCCTTATGAACTCGTTATCCGTTTGCTGTGTTGCTTTATTTAACGCACGGAACGAGCTGAAAATAGTAAAAGGTGGATAAAGTTGATTTCGATATATTTGGTTGACGATCATGAGCTTGTGAGAACTGGGATCCGCCGTATCTTAGAAGATGAACGTGGGATCAAAGTGGTGGGCGAAGCCCCTGATGGTGAGACTGCGGTGCAGTGGGCTCGCCAAAATGAAGCCGATGTGATCTTAATGGACATGAATATGCCAGGAATGGGCGGACTGGAAGCCACTCGAAAAATTCTACGTTATCAGCCCCATGCTAAAATAATTGTGTTGACTGTGCACACGGAAGATCCGTTTCCGAGTAAAGTTATGCAGGCTGGCGCTTCGGGTTATTTGACTA
Source organism: Shewanella sp. SP1S2-4 (assembly GCF_031932075.1). NCBI lineage: Bacteria > Pseudomonadati > Pseudomonadota > Gammaproteobacteria > Alteromonadales > Shewanellaceae > Shewanella > Shewanella sp. SP1S2-4. The sequence goes on along the minus strand of NZ_JAUOET010000010.1, from coordinate 128,133 downwards.
AAGGTGCAACGCCACCGGAAGTACTGCAAGCGATACGTCAGGTCTCTCGTGGCCAACGTTATTTATCCCCTGAAATTGCCCAACAGATGGCGCTGAGCCAGTTTAATCCCGCCGATGAAAACCCGTTTAAGTCTTTGTCTGAACGTGAGTTACAAATCATGTTGATGATCACCAACGGCGAGAAGGTAAACGATATTTCTGAGCAGCTGAACTTAAGCCCTAAAACCGTTAATAGCTATCGCTATCGTTTATTTGCCAAACTGGGGATCAGTGGTGATGTTGAGCTGACGCGGTTAGCTATTCGCTATAAGATGTTGGATGCTGGCCATTTTTAATGGAAAGTGGATTGCGTTGGTCGATGACTTTAATCTAGCGAGTTCTTGGGTTATATGTTCCTATGTTGTTTGTGTTAAGTCTCCAAAGTTGTGGGTGTAAGTGATGTCGAATGAATTTAACGCCCAAAGTTTTTTGCGTACAGTTTCGTCCTCCGCTGGGGTTTATCGCATGTATGACGTCAAGAATGACGTCATTTATGTGGGTAAAGCCAAAGATCTCAAAAAACGGCTCGGCTCGTATTTTCGTAAAAATCTAGGCAATGTTAAGACCCAAGCCTTAGTCTCGCATATACACCATATTGATGTGACGCTGACCCATAGCGAAACCGATGCGCTATTGCTTGAAAATGATTACATCAAGCAATACATGCCCAAATACAATGTGTTATTGCGTGATGACAAATCTTATCCTTACATACTGTTAAGCCAGCACGAACACCCAAGGCTTGCTTATCATCGTGGTCCGCAGCGGGAAAAAGGCCACTATTTTGGCCCTTATCCTAATGGCGGCGCGGTACGTGAAAGTCTGCATTTAATGCAGAAGCTGTTTCCAATTCGTCAATGTGACGACCTTTACTACAAGTCTCGCTCACGCCCCTGTTTGCAATATCAGCTTTCCCGTTGTAGCGCACCCTGCGTGGGTAAAGTCAGCAACGCTGATTATGATGAGCAAGTAAAACTCGCCAGCCTGTTTTTAAAGGGCAAAGATCAGCAAGTGATCAGCGCCTTGGTTAACAAAATGGAGCTTGCGGCCGAGCAACAAGCCTATGAGCAAGCTGCACGATTTCGCGATCAGATCATGGCGCTGCGTAAAGTCGCCGAACAACAGGAAGTCTCGAATAATAAAGGCGATATGGATGTCATCGGTGTGCATTATGCGTCGGGCATCGCCTGTTTCCATTTGCTGTTTATCCGCGAGGGTAAAATCTTTGGCAGTCGCAGCTATTATCCTTCCGTGCCCGCCCAAACCGATATGGACGAAGTGCTGCGCTCTTTCATCCTGCAGTTTTATTTAAATGCGGATATTCAACGCACTATTCCAAAAGAAGTGGTGATTAGCCACAACTTTGAAGAATTGAATGAACTCGAAGCGGCAATTTCAGAAGCGTTAGATAAAAAGTTTTCGATTAAGACCAATGTACGTGCCGATAGGGCGAGCTTCTTGCGGTTAGCCGTGACCAATGCGACCAATGCTGTGGTTACGCGCTTGTCCCATAAAAATACGGTCGAGCAGCGTTTTGTATTACTCGAAGAAATCCTTGAATTGAGTACGCCTATTCAACGGATGGAATGTTTTGATATCAGTCATACCATGGGGGAGAGCACGGTTGCCTCCTGTGTGGTGTTCAATCGGGAAGGGCCGCATAAAGGTGAATATCGTCGCTATAATATCGAGGGTATTACACCGGGCGATGATTACGCGGCAATGAAGCAGGCGGTAAGCCGACGCTTCGATAAGATTGAGGCGGGCGGTAAAATCCCTGACATTCTGTTTATCGATGGTGGACTCGGGCAGCTGCGTATCGCCCAGAAGATAGTGGATGAAAAGTTTGTCCATTTGGATAAAGCGCCGCAGCTTATTGGGGTGGCGAAAGGTGAGGGCCGTAAACCTGGACTCGAAACCTTGATCTTAGGAGATACCGAAACCAGCTTTTCCCTCGAAGGGGATTCGCCTGCGTTGCACCTTATTCAACATATTCGTGATGAATCCCATCGATTTGCAATCACTGGCCACCGTAATCGTCGCCAGAAAACCCGCAATACTTCCACATTGGAATCGATTCCTGGAATTGGTCCTAAACGTCGTAAAGCTTTGTTGCAGCATTTAGGTGGCTTGCAAGAAGTGAAAGGAGCAAGTGTGGCGGAATTAGTCAAAGTACCAGGGATCAGCATAGAAATGGCACAAACCATTCATGATGCATTGCGAGGGTGATAAAATTAAGGCAAGATTGGCGCTGCTTTTGACTAACTGGTTTGATCATGCCGTTTAACTTACCTATAGCATTAACTCTTTTCAGGCTTTTTTTACTGCCCATTTTCGTGGTGCTGTTTTATTTACCCTATGACTGGACCCCTTTTGTTGCCGCCTTTACCTTTTGGCTCGCGGCGTTAACGGATGCATTAGATGGTTATGCTGCCCGTAAATTGAAGCAATTAACCCGTTTTGGTGCTTTCCTCGATCCAGTCGCTGACAAGTTGATGGTGATAACAGCCTTAGTGCTGTTAGTCGATCAATACGCCAATATCTGGCTGACTATGCCTGCACTATTTATGATAGGCCGCGAGATTGTCATTTCAGCGTTGAGAGAATGGATGGCTGAAATTGGTAAACGTGGTACTGTCGCCGTGTCTTGGATTGGTAAATATAAGACTGCAGCGCAAATGGTGGCGATTATTGGCCTAATTTGGCAATACAATCCTTTAATGACCAATGCTGCGTTTGTGCTGTTATATATCGCTGCAGTATTAACTTTTTGGTCAATGATGAGTTACATTTTAGCCGCTTGGAAAGATCTGACTGCTGAATAGTGCAATAAAAAATCAAAGAGATTATTTAGTGTGCAAGCAGTAAGTTATCGATAAAACAGCGGTTGACACTGGGTGGTAAATCGGTAGAATGCCACCCCGTAGACAAGAGACGATGTGAAAACAAAATCTTAACGCTACTGAATATTGAAATGTGATATTCGCTCAGTTGATAAGGTTAAATACGATACCTTATTTACTTGAGTAAATAGTAAAGCAAAATGCGACATTAGCTCAGTTGGTAGAGCGATACCTTGCCAAGGTATAGGTCATCGGTTCGAACCCGATATGTCGCTCCAATATTCTTGAAGTCTGATTCTGGTTAATCCGAGTTAGCAACTATGGCGCGATGGCAGAATGGCTATGCTGCGGATTGCAAATCCGTCGATCTCGGTTCGACTCCGGGTCGCGCCTCCATAGATTAACGTATTAATGACACGATTCCCGTCGTTAATATAAAGAGTTTGCCCGAGTGGTGGAATCGGTAGACACAAGGGATTTAAAATCCCTCGCTGGTAACAGCGTGCCAGTTCAAGTCTGGCCTCGGGTACCATTATTTTTGATGATAATGGTAAAAATAAAGTCCTAAGCATTAATAGGGGTTTATTAAAGATTTAGTTGTTGTATTAAGTTTTAGTTATATAGCGTTAATAATATTTTTGACATGATTCCCGTCATTGATATTCAGAGTTTGCCCGAGTGGTGGAATCGGTAGACACAAGGGATTTAAAATCCCTCGCTGGTAACAGCGTGCCAGTTCAAGTCTGGCCTCGGGTACCATTATTCTGTATGAATAGCATAAAGCCTCAACGAAAGTTGGGGCTTTTTTGCATCTGGATTTCCACATTTAGTCAGTGTTGTCCGCTAGAGATTTAAGGCCAAACTTGACTAACACGCTTGGCGTGCCGCTGCCGATAAAAGCTTAAGTCTGGCCTCGGGTACCATTATTCTGTTTGAATAGCATAAAGCCTCAACGAAAGTAGGGGCTTTTTTGCATCTGGATTTCCACATTTAGTCAGTGTTGTCCGCGAGAGATTTAAGGCCAAACTTGACTAACACGCTTGGCGTGCCGCTGCTGATAAAAGCTTAAGTCTGCCCTCGGGTACCATTATTCTGTTTGAATAGCATAAAGCCTCAACGAAAGTTGGGGCTTTTTGCATCAGGATTTCCACATTTAGTCAGTATTGTCCGCGAGAGATTTAAGGCCAAACTTGACTGACACGCTTGGCGTGCCGCTTTCGATATAAGGAATAGTCATCAATGTGTTGGACTATTATCTCTTGCCTTAGTTAGCAGGGCTTCCTGCTGCGGGCTAGTCATGGGGCGGAGTGCTGAAAACGATAGCGTTATGCAGCAGCGGTGTGTTTGAAGTCGATAGCATCATTTTGAAGCAAGCCAGTAGCTATGTTGATTTAACTCTTTGTGCAGTGAACTCAGAGCAAAAGCCGTGATATTATTTCGGCGAAATAACAGGTCGTGAGTTTTTGCTTTGGTTTAACTTATTTATGCTTAGATAAATCTAGGAATGGAAAACTTATCAATAAAATCTCTCGATAAACGCTAGGCATAAAAAAGCGCCAGTAAAGACTGACGCTTTTATTAACCCTAGCTTTTTATTAACGCTATAGGGTCGGTTTATGCTCGCTAAGCAAGGGAACTAATTGAGCTCTATTGCCAATCGTCGCTATTCCAGCGGTATAACCAAGTCGCTGCGAGGGGTTTATCGTCTTTCTTCAACTGTAATCTCAGTTCGGCTACATTGGTGCTTTCTGGTTCGAAGCTGACAAATACCCGTGCACCATTGATGTCAGGGTGGGCAACAATCCGAGTAGACAGGATTTTGCCTTTGCTGATGCTGGCATCGATACTAATTTTATCAATATCTTGTGGCTTGATATTACTAAAGTCGACGAGTAACTCTTTACCCTTGCTGAGCACTTGCCCCTTCGAACTGCGGACCACTCGTGCCTTTGACGCGATTGAAGGGCTGTCGTTTGACGCCGTCATACGATAGGAATATTTATATGGTTGATCTTTCTTCAGGCCGCCTTGAGGCTCCCAATAGGCGACTATGTTGTCGTTGGTTTCAGCACTCGATGGGATTTCAATCAACACCAGCTGACCCTTGCCCCAATCATTAAGTGGCTCAATCCACGCTGAAGGGCGAAGTTGATAGTTTGCACTCAGATCTTGATAGTCTTCAAACTTACGATGGCGCTGGATCAGACCAAAACCTTTAATATCTTCATCGGCAAAGGCGCTGACTTGCAGTTTGTTGGGATTATTTAAGGGGCGCCATAGACGCTCGCCATTACCGCGATCGATTTGCAAGCCGTCTGAGTTGTGTACTTCAGGGCGGTAATCGGGTTTATCTGAGTTATCTAATCCACCAAACAGGAACATAGAGGTCAGCGGCGCAAGGCCAACATGTTGAATATCTTTGCGTGGGAACAGGGTTACATCCACTTCGACACGTGATGGTGCGCCGGGATAAATACCAAAACGATAGGCGCCAGTGACACTTTGGCTATCTAGCAGAGCATGAACCACAATTGCCGTCTGATATTTAGATGGACGCTCGACCCAGAAACGCTTAAACAGGGGATATTCTTCGCCTTTAGGCTGGGCGACATCTATCGCTAAACCACGATTCGACAGGCCATAGGTTTGCCCTTTAGACAGTACGCGAAAGTAGCTCGCGCCTTGGAACATGATGAATTCATCTTTCATTTCATCGTCATTGATGGGGTAATGCAAACGCACGCCAGCATATTGACCTAATTGGGTGATGAGTTTTTCAATGGCGTCACTGGGCACATCGAACGAGGCCTCAGTGAGCTCTATCGGTATCGCTTTGCTGTTTTCGACCACGTCGATATCGACAAGGTTTTTATAGAGAAAACCCGGAGCAAAAAGCTGTACCGAAAATTTAGTGGGTGTACCGCCCCAAATCGCGGCATTTTCTTGATAATTGATTTTGCCATAGGTGGCAAAATCAAGATCGATCAGCTCTTTAGGCGCTTTCTTGGCTTCTTTAAATGGTTTTTGCGACAGCTGTTGCGCGATTTCGACTACAGTATCGTGGGTAAAATTTTTAGATTTTTTTTCTGGGGCAGGCGCAGGTGCTGCGGTTGTCTCTGCCGCTGCGGCATTGACGTTATTCATGCCGACGACGTAGACGATGGCGGTCAAGATGAAAAAAGGTAGTTTTTTGAGTAATGCCGGATAACCGGTAGGGTAATTCATCGTATGATTCATTCGCAAAATGGAAACTCCTTACTAAAATGACGCTGATTCATAGGCACAATATATGCTTCAGTCTATCTAATCCCTAAATATTAATAACTTGTCTGCTACAAAATCCTCAGTTGTGGGATCTGACTCGCTGAGGTGAGCGGTAATTTTACCTGTGTAGCAGGATATTTGTAACATAAATTATGATTTGCGCTATTTAGGTGCTGCTCTGGATACTTTGCTACATGGTTTAGCCGTTAATAACAGTAAATGCGAATGTGCTCGGCGGTAGTAATAGTCAGTGGTAGTAATAGCTCAGTGGTAATAAAGAGTGTGGTGAAAACGCGCTTGGCTAAGCTAACTTAGCACTGATTCAATCGAGTGGCGTTGCTACAGAGCCGAGGCACCGTTAACGTTAGGATTTGAAGAAAACAGACAAGCGCATTAGGGCTCAAGCGATAGGACTAGATAAATAACTGAGGCTCACCGTTTTTCCTGTGAGCCTATTTAGATGCGCTATGCGGCTGCTAGCTTGAATATTAGGGCTTGAGTAAATTAGGGCTTAAGTAAATTAGGCCTTGAGTAAGTGCGACAGATCGCTGCCCACAGGGATAGGGATTTCTTGCTGTTCTCCGCAGAACAAATACGCAGGTTGGTTACCTAAGAGTGAGAGTTTGTCTCCCTGACGCCACAGGGCTGAGCCTTCAACTATGCCGACCACAGGGGTTAATGGGTCAACTTTAGTGAACTCTAATAACCGCTGGGCACGGGTTTCACCATTGTGGCCAGGTGCTTGGTAATTGGAATAATGCGGATTGAGCTGGAACGGTACTAAGTTTAATGCGTTGAACGACGGCGGCTCGATGATGGGCATATCGTTCGTGGTGCGAATGCTCAGTCCCGATACGTTAGAACCCGCACTCCAGCCGATATAAGGTTTACCAAGGGCGACTTGCTCACCAATCAGCGTTACCAGATCATAGCGATATAGTTGGTGCAATAAATGAAAAGTGTTGCCGCCACCGATTAAAATACCGTCGGCATCTTTAATCGCTTGTTGTGGATCGGGATGCTGGTGAATGCCACTGATATCGAGTTCAAGCTCACTTAACCCTGTCACTACAGACGCCAAATAAGTGTCATAACTCATGCTGACGCCAGCATAGGGAATAAAAATCCATTTCTGCGCCTTGGCGGTAAGCGGTTTAATAAAAGGGATCGCGTGGGCAAGGTAAGGTGTATCACCGACACGAGAGCTGCTCAGTAGTAGGGCATTGATTGTCATTTTATATCCTGAAATCTCGGAATGTGCTGGCATGTTAACAAAGATTAATCCCGATAAACATAGAGAAATAAAGCAGAATTGCGCTGTAGCACTGATAGCCGCTAGATTTAAGTTTCGATTAATATACTGTCCCTAGACTCTCGAACCATGAAAGACAGTGCCTTTATACGAGAAAGATAACCTAATTTAAAAACTCTTTTCTTTTACCACTTGAATTTCGATGATTTGGACATATTATGTCTTTGAACAAAGTTAAATGGCACATTCTTGCCCTAAAGGAGCTGAAATGAAGCGTATATTTTTATTGATTGCGACTAACCTAGCTGTGTTGCTAGTAGCCTCAATTGTAATGTCTATTCTAGGCGTGAACACGTCTACTATGGGTGGACTGCTGGTGTTCGCTGCCATTTTTGGATTCGGTGGGGCCTTTATCAGCTTAGCCATTTCAAAATGGATGGCGAAAAAGACCATGGGTTGTGAAGTGATCACCACCCCACGTGACAGTACCGAACGTTGGTTAGTAGAGACGGTTGCCCGTCAAGCTAAACAAGCGGGGATTAAAATGCCAGAAGTGGCGATTTATCAATCATCCGACATGAACGCGTTCGCTACAGGCCCAAGCAAAGACAATTCATTAGTGGCTGTGAGTACGGGTCTGTTATATGGCATGAGCCAAGATGAAATCGAAGGCGTATTGGCCCACGAAGTGAGCCACGTTGCTAACGGTGACATGGTGACCTTGACACTGATCCAAGGTGTGGTTAACACCTTCGTTATCTTCGCGGCCCGTGTGGTTGCAGGCATTATCAACAACTTTGTGTCGAGCAATGATGAAGAAGGTGAAGGTTTAGGCATGTTTGCTTACATGGCCGTGGTTTTCGTGCTGGATATGCTATTCGGTATCTTGGCTTCAATCATCGTCGCTTACTTCTCACGTATTCGTGAGTACAAAGCCGATGAAGGCGCGGCCCGTTTAGCGGGTAAAGGCAAGATGATTGCTGCGCTTGAGCGTTTACGCCAAGGTCCAGAAAGCACGGCAATGCCTGCACAAATGTCTGCCTTTGGTATTAACGGCAAACGTTCAATGGCGGAAATGATGATGAGTCATCCTCCATTAGAAAAACGTATTGCAGCGTTAAGAGCAAGCTAATAAAGAGTGAGTTAGGTTTAAGTTTTAAGACTCACTTGAGATTAGAACTATGACTCTCAATATCGGGCTCAAACTTTGGTTTGAGCCCGATTTTTTATGCCTGCAGTAAATTGTGTTGCGCGGTTGCTGCAAGGGCGCGATAGACCAGTGTCGTTTGCTTCGCCTTTATATTCCAATGCTGCCAAAAGAGTGGCACGCGCATGCGACGCTCTGGCGTGAGCTCAATCAGTATCCCTTGATCGATTAACGGCTTAGCTTGCAGATGACCGACGAGTCCATAACCTAAGCTTAAGTTAATCGCTTCTAAAAAACTTTCTGAAGAGGGGATTGTATGTTGCCACCATTGCCCTGGCGTCATATTGAAATATTGGACGAGAAACTTCTCGTGCAGCTTATCTTTGGTGGAAAACACCACTGCTGGCGCCTTTGCTAACTGGGCTTGGCTAATGCCGTTAAACAGCTGAGTGTTGCTAAGTGACTGAGTATCACTCGGCTCGCTAAAATAGCGCGCGGCAAATTCGGGCGTGGCGACACACAGGTATTCCATGGTGCCTAAAAACTCACTGCTGCAACCCGCCATCGGCACTTCGGTTGTGGTGACGCAGCCGACCGCTTCACCGTTTTTCAATAGATGATGGGTGTAAGACTCGTCATCGACAATCAATTCCAATAACCAAGCATGGCGGCTGAACATGCCTGCCAGCGCAGGTAAAAACCAAGTGGCTAAACTGTCGGCATTCACAGCGATGCGCACTGTGGTTGGATGGTTGGGATCGTCGGCGTCCATCTCAGCTCTTAATTCACTCTCTAGTAATTGCACCTGCGAATAGTGGCGCAGTAGGCGTTTGCCTGTGGGTGTCGCGACCACAGGATTGGAGCGAATAAGTAATGACTGACCGACTTTTTCCTCAAGCTGCCGAATACGTTGCGATACTGCCGACTGGGTGATGTGCAGCACTTTGGCGGCGCGATCGAATCCGCCTTCTGAGACCACAACAGCAAGGGCTTTGAGATTGGCGTATTCCAGCATAGTCATCCTTAATCGATGTGCGTTTGATGATTATTAATTTTACTTATGATACATAAAAAACATTAGTTATATTAATTTTGTTGTTTTGACTATGCTAGCGCCTTCTTCGAACATGAGAGGTGGTTATGCAAGCGGCATTTATACAAGGTATGGGAATTGGTGGCAGTTTGATTATTGCTGTAGGCGCGCAAAATGCCTTTGTGCTTAAGCAAGGTATCAAGCGCTCGTACCCGTTACCGATTGCCTTGCTTTGTTCTATCATTGATGCGCTGATGATCACTGCGGGTGTGGCGGGGCTGGGGCACATCATTGAATCTTTCCCGACCATTAAGCATGTGGCGAGTTTCGGTGGCGCCGCGTTTCTACTCTGGTATGGCGCGAATGCGCTCAAGGCATCGTTTGTGGCCAAGGGCATTGAGATGGAGCAGGCTGATAGTGCCGATACCTTCAAAAAGGCCGTGTTGACCACGCTTGGGATCAGTCTGCTTAATCCGCATTTGTACCTCGACACTGTGGTGCTGCTCGGCAGTATTAGCACTCAATTTGATGATTTACATCGGCCTTGGTTTGGCGCGGGTGCTGTACTGGCATCGTTTATTTGGTTTTTTGGCTTAAGTTTTGGTGCGCGTTTGCTGGCGCCCATTTTTACTCGCCCAGCGGCATGGCGTTATCTTGACCGTTTTATTTGGTTAACCATGTGGAGTATTGCCGCCGCGATTATTTGGCCCTATGTGGCAGGATAAACCGACGTTGTGATGCCATAGAATACGGGCTAGCTGAATGCTTTTGCGGTTTTTTTGCTCGGTTAGATCGTATCTTGTGATATGAAAGTGAAAATTTTTCATGAAAAAGGTCCTGATTTCAGGACCTTTTCGTTATCGATTGCCGATTATTTATTCAGCCTTTTGACATCAACCCACGACATTTACACTTTTGTGCTGATTAAATCAGCAGCTTGAAGCCTTGTATTCGTCGCCATATCTGTCATTAACCTGCGATTTGCGCGAGTACGACTTCATGGTGATCTTTGGTTTTAAACTTATCGAACACGTGGGAAATAGTGCCATCGGTATTGATAAGGAAGCTTAATCTGTGGATGCCATCATAGGTTTTACCCATGAATTTCTTTTCGCCCCAGACCCCAAAAGCATCGGCGACACTGTGGTCTTCATCGCTCAATAAGGTAAAGTTGAGCGCTTGTTTTTCAGCAAATTTGGCCAGCTTAGCCACAGGATCTGGGCTGATGCCAAATACCGTCACATTATGGCTATCGAGCGCGGCTTTGCTGTCACGTAGACCGCAGGCTTGCACTGTGCAACCTGGGGTTGCTGCTTTAGGGTAAAAGTACACTAAAACAGGACCTTGCTTGAGGCTGTCGGCCAGTGAAACTAACGTGCCATGTTGATCCTGCAGGGTAAATTGAGGCGCTTTTGCCCCAGCCGTTAAGGTATTCATCTATTATCCTCTGTCCTCTAAAATGGCTGTGCCTTCCATACGACGAATAGTGCAATCTAAGGTCATATCTTGGGCGAGTTGATAGATACTCTGTTCGAGCTTTTCTAGTTCAACTTTTTCAGGAATATTAATGGTCAGCGACACGTTTTGCGTCTGCTCACTGTCAGGTAATTCTTCGGAGAAAGAGCGCACTGCAGCCAGATCTAATGACCTGTCGGCAAGGAACTGGGTAATGCGTTTAATCGTGCCACGCTGGTCTTTACCTGTGAAGCGAACTTCAAGGCGAGAAAGGTAATTTTGTGGTGTGTGTTTAGAGGTGCGTTTCATCACCGTCAGCAGTTCTAACTCAACGCTGAGACTGGGGAGCATGCTTTCAATTTTCGTTATTGATGCCCACGAGCCTGACAACATCATGATAAGGGTAAATTCGTTACCAAATAATGCCATACGGCTGTCGACGATATCGCAGTCACAGTCACTGGCAAGACGAGCTAGTTTACTTACGAGTCCAGGACGGTCGAGACCCATCGCTGTTACGACCAGGAAATTGGTCATGAATTTTCCTCACTTTTTCGATATCATAGAGCGAAAACTCAGGGTTGAAGCTGAGTTTTTGTGCGGGATGTAATGCTACCATAACTAATTCAATTTGAGAGCCCCGTTAATGCTTGTCATTAGTGGTTGGCATCAGTACCATAGCGAATCCTGAAATCTTGGGGAAAGTCAGATGATAAACGGAAGCATCGTAGCCTTAATCACGCCAATGAACAGTGATGGCTCAGTAGATTTTGCAAGTCTTGAAAGGTTAGTCGAATTCCATATTGACCAAGGCACAGATGCCATTGTGGCCGTTGGTACTACTGGCGAGTCAGCGACTCTGCCTATGTCTGAGCATGTAACGGTCGTTTCACAAACCGTTAAATTTGCTGCGGGCCGCGTTCCTGTCATTGGTGGCAATGGTGCCAATGCCACATCTGAAGCCGTTGAGCTCACCAAGTCCTTATCTAAGGTGGGTGTTGCCGCTATGCTTGGCGTAACGCCATATTATAATAAGCCAACTCCTAAGGGATTGATTGCACATTATAAAGCAGTGGCTGCCAGCACTGATATTCCACAAATTCTTTATAATGTCCCTGGTCGTACTGCCGTTGATATGTTGCCAGAAACCGTTGCCGAGTTAGTCAGCGTTAGCAATATTATTGGCGTGAAAGAAGCGACCGGTGACTTATCCCGTGTAAAACGTCTGCGCGAACTGTGCGGCGACGATTTTCTCTTGTATAGCGGCGATGATGCCACTGCCAGAGAGTTCTTACTCTTAGGCGGTAATGGTGTGATCTCAGTCGCTAACAACATAGTGCCACAAGCGTTTAAAGCTATGTGTGATGCGGCGCTGGCGGGTAATGCTGAGCTTGCGCTGAGTATAGACACACCACTGCGCGGTTTATACAGCACACTATTTTGTGAAGCCAATCCTATCCCAGTAAAATGGGCTGCCCATCGCATGGGTTTGATTGAATGTGGCCATATTCGTTTACCTTTGACTGAACTTTCTGAGCAATGTCATGGTCTGTTGATAGAAGCAATGACTCGTGCCCAGATAGAGGTTAAATAATTAATGTTAAAGAAAGTCACCCCACTGATCTTAGTTGCTGCCGTTGCAGCCTGTAGTTCGCCACTTGAGCGTCGCCAAGCGAACGGTACTGAAGACTATGTTCAGGCTGAGCAAGCACCTTTGCTTAAGATCCCTGCCGGATTGAAAACACCGCCCTACAATAAAGAATTCGATGTGCCAGCATTAGGCCCTAAAGCCAATGCTTCACTCTATGGTAAAAGTTTAGATATCCGCCCGCCACTGCAAGTGCTGCCTATGGCTGAAGGTACTCACGTGGAAGAGGGCAGCGACAACATTAAAATCGTGGTCGAATCTATCGACAATTCTGTGGACTTAAAACAAGAAATCTTTACTAACTTAGACGGTTTCTTGGCCCAAAAAGGGATTGCCGTTCGTAGTCGTGATGTAGAAAAAGGCAGCATAGAAACCGATTGGATCGAAAGTCGTGAAGTGATCGAATCAAACATGTGGGGCTCAGATAAAGTTTATCTGCTGCGTCAACGCTATCGTTTTGATGTGGAAACACGCCCACATGGTCGTACTGCGAATATCGTTATTCACTTAGTTGAACACGAAGAGTTTTACGACGATAAAGCACAAAACGTGTTATTAAGTGGCGAAGATAAACAAAGATACACGATTGATATGCTGAACAGTGCTATTGCGTACATCAGCGTTAAACGTGACCAAGCGATCCAAGCGAATCGTTTGAAGCAAACCTTAGGTATCAATGTTGATTTAGTCACGCCAGAAGAAGGCAAAGCCTACTGGTCAGCTAAAGCCCCGTATAAACAAGTATGGGATCGTCTGCGTATCGTGCTGCCAGAAATGGGCTTCGAAATTGCCGATATGGATAGCGCGAAAGGATTGTACTTTATCAAGTTTGACGATAACTCAGGTTTCTGGAGTTCATTGTGGGGCGAAGATAAGTTAGCGCTAAAAGAAGGCAGCTACCGTTTACTGCTTGAAGATGGCGATACGCCTGAAGAGACTAAGATCTTCCTCCGCGATGCTGAAGATCAGCCATTGAGCGATGAAGTCGTTACCAATGTGTATCAGTCACTGTCAAACCTGATGAAAGAAGAACGCAAACTGCGTTAATTTCAACGGTTGATGAGAGAAGGGCGAATTATCGCCCTTTTTTATTGGCTGCGATTTATGGATCGGGGGGGGATGATTATCTAAGCAAACGGTGTTTTAGGCTTTAATTGTCTAGATATCAATATTTTTTGAATGGTTTTAGCAATAGGTTCCGCTGGATTTATCATTTTTAGAGATAATCACTAATCAACCTCGTTATCGTACTGCATTCTGGCCATTCTGGCCATTCTGGCCATTCTGCCATGTATATCGCCAAAGACACTTAATCACACATATTTTGCGCTATTGGCGTAATTTGTAAGAAAAAGTAAAACGTATTGATGCGATGATGTGAGTGAGTAAACTAGCCGTCATTAATGCGAGTCATCCCTTGGAAGCCCGATGAAAAAAATTATTCTAATAATCGCCCTATTGGCCGCGGCATGGTTTGGATATCAAGCCATGCAACCGCAAGAGATTGCCACCGCGCAAATGAAACTCATGCCTAACGTAGTGATCGCCACTGCTGCCATGGCACCTATTCGCGATGAAGTGGAAGCCATCGGCACCAATAAAGCCGCAGAATCTGTGACCATAACCCCTAAAGTTACCGACATGGTGATAGCACTTAAGTTTGATGATGGCGACATAGTCAAAAAGGGTGACTTGCTAGTCCAACTGCAAAATGCTGAGCAGATCGCTAAGGTTAAAGCCGCGCAAGTCAAAGTCAGTGATAATCAACGTGAATTCAACCGTATCAGTTCGTTAGTCACCAGCCGCACTGTGGCAGAGTTAGAACGCGACAGATTACAAACCCTTATCGATACCACCCGCGCAGAGCTTGAGCAGGCGCAAGCATCACTCAATGATCGCAGTATTCTGGCGCCTTTTAATGGCCGTTTAGGTTTACGCCAAATCAGTGTCGGCAGCCTAGTATCGCCCGGCACTGCGATCACTACCTTGGATGATATCTCTAAGATCAAACTCGACTTTTCAGTACCTGAGCGTTTTATTCAAGATTTAGCCCCGGGCAAGAAAGTCGAAGCTAAAGCCGTGGCCTTTCCTGATTTTACCTTCAAAGGCGTGGTGACCTCGATTGACAGCCGCGTAAACCCAACTACGCGCACTGTGATTGTCCGCGCCGAAATCCCCAATCCTGAGCTGCGTTTATTACCGGGCATGTTGATGAAGGTAAAACTCATCAAACGTAGCCGCGAAGCCTTGATGTTGCCGGAATCTGCCATTATCCCGATCCAAAACGACCACTATGTTTACAGTGTTAATGCCGACAATGTGATTGAGCGTAAACAAGTCACTATCGGGATTCGTACCCGTGGTTGGGTGGAAATTTTAGACGGTTTAGCTTTGGGCGAAAACGTGGTGATCCGTGGCTTATTGAAAGTCCACCCTGGCGATAAAGTGCAAACGGAGTTCGCGGAAAAGTTTAGTTATCTTGCTGATACGAGCGCGGAGCCAAGTGTATGATCCTCACTGATCTCTCGGTAAAACGTCCCGTATTTGCCTCAGTGATCAGCTTGCTGCTGGTCGCCTTCGGGCTTGTCTCCTTTGATAAATTACCCCTGCGTGAATACCCAAATATCGATCCGCCCGTGGTGTCTATCGACACTAACTACCGCGGCGCCAGTGCCGCCGTGGTGGAAAGCCGCATTACCCAATTGATTGAGGACAGGATCAGCGGTGTCGAGGGCATTCGGCACGTAAGTTCATCGAGCAGTGATGGCCGCTCATCCGTCACCTTAGAGTTTGATATTAGTCGCAATATTGAAGATGCGGCTAACGATGTGCGCGACCGTATTTCTGGCTTACTCGACAATTTACCCGAGGAAGCTGATCCCCCAGAAGTGCAAAAAGCCAATGGCGGCGATGAAGTGATCATGTGGCTCAATTTGGTGTCGGATCAAATGACTACCCTCGAATTGACCGATTACACCAACCGTTATTTAGCCGACCGTTTTTCAGTGGTCGATGGTGTGGCGCGGATGCGTATCGGCGGCGGCAAAGTGTATGCGATGCGGATATGGCTCGACAGACAAGCCTTGGCATCGCGCAGTTTAACAGTTGCCGATGTGGAGTCAGCGCTTAGAGCCGAGAACGTCGAGTTACCCGCAGGTTCGATTGAATCCAAGGAGCGGCATTTTACGGTGAGGCTCGAGCGGGGTTATCGCACCGCTGAAGATTTCGCAAATCTAGTGATCACCCAAGGGGAAGACGGTTACTTAGTTAAACTGGGGGATGTCGCGCGGGTGGAAATCGGCTCTGAAGAAGAGCGGATTATGTTCCGTGGCAACAAAGAGGCGATGATAGGTTTAGGCGTGTCTAAGCAGTCAACCGCCAATACCTTGGAAGTGGCGCGTGCGGTGAATGCGCTGGTCGACAAAATCAATCCAACTTTGCCAGCGGGTATGTCCATTAAGCGCAGCTACGATAGCTCAGTGTTTATCGAAGCATCGATTAAAGAAGTGTACCAAACCCTGTTCACTGCGATGGTCCTAGTGATTATCGTGATTTATCTGTTCCTTGGCAGTGTGCGCGCCATGTTGATCCCCGCGATCACTGTGCCTGTGTCCTTGCTTGGCACCTTTATTGTGCTGTATGCGCTTGGTTATACCATCAACCTTTTGACCTTGTTGGCGATGATCCTCGCCATCGGCATGGTGGTGGACGATGCGATTGTGATGCTGGAAAACATTCACCGCCGTATTGAAGAAGGAGATTCGCCCTTAAAAGCGGCCTTCCTCGGTGCACGTGAAGTGGCCTTTGCGGTCATCGCGACCACCTTAGTCTTGGTCGCCGTGTTTATGCCAATCACTTTCCTTGAAGGCGACTTAGGTAAACTATTCAAAGAGTTTGCTGTGACCATGAGTGCGGCAGTGCTGTTCTCTAGCCTAGTCGCTTTGACGCTCACACCTATGATGTGTTCTAAGTTGCTCAAGCCTAGCTCGCAGGATTCTTGGTTGGTGCGTAAGGTTGACGGCATCATGACCAAAGTGTCAAACCGTTATCAATTATCGTTAAAGTCTGCCATGGCCCACCCGTTATTGATGTCGATTTTGGTGTTGATAGCCTTGGGCTCAAGTGCCTATTTAGCTCAAAAAGTGCCGCAGGAATTTGCACCGCAGGAAGACCGAGGTTCGTTATTCTTGATGGTTAACGGACCGCAAGGCGCGAGTTACGAATACATAGAATCCTACATGAATGAAGTGGAAAACCGCTTGATGCCGCTGGTTGACACGGGTGATATCAAACGTCTGCTCATTCGTGCCCCCCGTGGTTTTGGCCGCGCTGCGGATTTCTCTAATGGTATGGCCATCGTCGTGCTGGAAGATTGGGGCAAACGTCGCCCCGTTAAAGAAGTGATTGCAGACATTAACAAACGGCTTGCCGATCTTGCTGGGGTGCAAGCGTTTCCTGTAATGCGCCAAGCCTTTGGCCGTGGCGTCGGTAAACCCGTGCAGTTTGTGATTGGCGGCCCAAGCTACGAAGAGCTGGCCCGCTGGCGCGATATTATGATGCAAAAGGCGGCACAGAATCCTAAATTACTCGGTTTAGATCACGACTATAAAGAGACTAAGCCGCAGCTTCGCGTCGTCATCGACAGAGACAGAGCGGCGAGCCTTGGGGTATCGATTTCAAATATTGGTCGTACGTTGGAATCCATGTTGGGCTCACGCTTAGTCACGACCTTTATGCGTGACGGTGAAGAATACGATGTGATCATTGAAGGCGAGCGCGGTAATCAAAATACCGCAGCGGATCTGCAAAACATCTATGTACGTTCCGAGCGCACTCAAGAACTTATCCCGCTGTCGAACTTAGTGACGGTGGAAGAGTTTGCCGACGCCAGTTCGCTTAACCGTTACAACCGTATGCGCGCTATCACCATAGAAGCCAGTTTAGAAGATGGTTATAGCCTAGGTGAAGCCCTTGATTATATGAATCAATTGGCGCGTGCTTATTTGCCAGCAGAGGCGGTAATTAGCTATAAGGGCCAATCCCTCGATTATCAAGAGTCGGGTAGCTCTATGTACTTCGTGTTCTTGCTCGCGCTGGGGATTGTATTCCTCGTGCTGGCGGCGCAGTTCGAGAGTTACATTCACCCTATGGTCATCATGCTGACTGTGCCGCTGGCGACCGTGGGCGCCTTAATTGGTTTGTGGCTCACGGGGCAGAGTCTTAATATTTACAGTCAGATAGGCATTATTATGCTGGTCGGGTTGGCGGCCAAAAACGGCATCTTGATTGTCGAGTTTGCGAACCAATTGCGGGATAAAGGCGTTGATTTTGATAAGGCGATTATCCAAGCCTCGGCGCAGCGTCTACGACCTATTCTCATGACAGGCATCACCACCGCCGCTGGCGCTGTACCTTTGGTCATGGCCGCAGGCGCGGGCGCTGAAACCCGTTTTGTGATTGGTGTGGTTGTGTTGTCGGGGATTTTACTGGCAACCCTATTCACTATCTTCGTGATCCCCGCCGCTTATGGACTCTTTGCCCGTAACAGTGGATCGCCCGAAGCCATAGCCCAACAGTTAGAAAAAGAACTAGCCCAAGACTAACGCCTACATCGGCTGATGTTCAAAGCACACATATAAGGCGCTTGGTATTCATCAAGCGCCTTATTTTTAGCCATTCGAACCTCGTTTTAGCCCTTGCCCTTGAAAAGCAAATTTGGAGCCCCATTTAGTAAACACTAAGCGTTACTTTTACCAAATTGCGTAACAAATAAAGGAAAATTTCATGTCACAACAAGAAACTCATGGTTTTCAAACAGAAGTCAAACAGCTGTTGCATTTGATGATCCATTCTTTGTATTCCAACAAAGAAATTTTCTTGCGTGAACTGGTCTCCAACGCTGCGGATGCAGCGGACAAGCTGCGTTATCTGGCGTTGACCAATGACGCTCTGTACGAAGGCGACGGTGAACTGCGAGTCCGAATCAGTGCCGATAAAGAAAAAGGCACTGTGACCATCGAAGACAACGGCGTGGGTATGACCCGTGACGGCGTAATTGAGCATTTAGGCACAATCGCTAAGTCGGGCACCGCTGATTTCTTTAAGAATCTATCGGGCGAATCTTCAAAGGATTCACAGTTAATCGGCCAATTCGGTGTCGGTTTCTATTCAGCCTTTATCGTGGCGAAGAAAGTCACGGTTCGCACCCGCGCTGCCGGTCATAAGGCCGATGAAGCCGTATTGTGGGAATCAGAAGGCGAGGGTAGCTTCACCGTTGATACCATTACTAAGGCGAGCCGTGGTACTGAAATCACCCTGCACCTGCGTGATGAAGAAAAAGAATTTGCCGATGATTGGCGCCTGCGCTCGATCATCACTAAATACTCTGATCATATCTCTGTGCCAGTCGAAATGTGGCAAGAAGGTACGCCAGAGCGTGATGGTCCAGATGGCGAAAAAATTCCTGCGACCGAAGGCCAATGGAAAGTCATGAACAAAGCGACTGCTTTGTGGATGCGCAGCAAAGCTGACATCAGTGACCAAGAGTATCAAGAGTTTTACAAACACATTTCCCACGATTATACCGACGCACTATTGTGGAGCCATAATCGGGTAGAAGGTAAGCAAGAATACACTAATCTATTGTATATTCCTGCAAAAGCGCCTTGGGATATGTGGAACCGCGACCGTAAACACGGCCTGAAACTGTTTGTGCAACGTGTGTTCATCATGGATGACGCTGAGCAATTTATGCCATCTTATCTGCGCTTCGTGCAGGGCTTAATTGATTCAAACGATTTGCCGCTGAACGTATCCCGCGAAATTCTGCAGGATAACCACGTGACCAAAGCGATGCGCACCGGTATCACCAAACGTGTGCTTGGCATGCTGGAAAAACTGGCGAAAGACGATGCGGAAAAATATCAACAGTTCTGGGCTGAATTTGGCCAAGTGCTAAAAGAAGGGCCTGCGGAAGATTTCGCCAACCGTGAACGTATCGCGGGCTTACTACGTTTTGCCTCGACCCACACGGGCAGTGCTGCGCCGACTGTGTCACTCGATGACTACATCAGCCGCATGAAAGAAGGTCAAACTAAGATTTATTACATTGTTGCCGACAGCCATGAAGCCGCCGCTAACAGCCCACATTTAGAGTTGTTACGTAAGAAAGGCATTGAAGTCTTACTGATGTCAGAGCGTATCGACGAGTGGCTAATCAACCACTTAACTGAGTACAAAGAGAAACAACTGCACTCAGTGACCCGTGGTGATTTAGAACTTGGCGAGCTGGAAGATGCATCTGAAAAAGAAGCGCAAGAAAAGCTTGAGCAAGAATCGGTAGCTTTAGTTGAACGCATTAAAGCGGCATTAGGCTCAACCGTTGCGGATGTGAAAGTCACGTCACGCTTAACTGACACCCCAGCCTGTGTGGTGGCGGGTGAAGGCGAAATGTCGACTCAGATGATTAAGCTGATGCAAGCTGCCGGTCAACCTGTGCCAGAAGTGAAGCCGACATTTGAGATCAATCCAGCGCACCCATTAGTGTCGCGCTTAAATGATCTTCAAGATGAAGCCGCCTTCGCGGATTGGTCGAATCTGCTGCTGCAACAGGCGCAATTGTCTGAAAAAGGTAGCCTTGCGGATCCATCGGCCTTTATCAAGCTGATGAACCAAATGTTACTGGCTAACATGAAGTAAATGATGATCGGGGCCCTTCTTTGAACGGCCCCGATATTGTTTCTAGTGCAGGAAGAGTGGTTTAAGCCTAGAGCAGAGCACTCCACTTCCGTGTTGCATCAATTCAAAAGGTGGTCGACATTCTGACATTGATGCGCCTTGAATTGAAGCACCCTAGGCGCTCTGAAACTCGACTCTTCAGGTTGCTTGGGTATACAAGCTGTTAAGACAACGATTTTAAAATAGCGCGTTGAAACTGAGTGCTAACGCTTCGTTTTAAAAGCATAAGGCCTCCCATGATTGAGGCCTTAAACGTTAAGGGAATACTATGGACAATATCCTCAGCCTGACTAAAGATAATATTCAGCAAGTGGTTGATGCCTCGATGCAGCAGATCGTGGTGTTAGCATTTTGGGCACAGCCGCAGGAACAAAGTGTGGCTATGCTGCACACCTTAGAGCACATTGCCACGCAAAATGCGGGTCGATTCGTGCTCGCTAAAGTTGACTGTGAAGCAGAATTAGAAATTGCCAATTACTTTCGCATTCAAAGTCTACCGACCACGTTAGTATTGGATAAAGGTCAGCCTGTCGATGGTTTTGCTGGCCTGCAAGATGCGGCGCAAGTCACAGCCATGCTGGATAAACATTTACCGCCTATGTGGCAGTTACAGTTAGCACAGGCCAAAGCATTACTCGCCCTTAGTCAAGTGAGCGCAGAGGATCTTGCCACTGCTGCCGTGTTGCTTAAAGACGCGCATGCAGGCTCAAATCAAGCGGGTGAGGTGAGTTTAGTGCTCGCCGATGTGTATCTGATGCAGGGCGAATTAGTGTTAGCGCAAGCCATGCTTGAGAAAGTCGGGCTTGCCGACCAAGACGGTTACTACCAGAGTTTAAAAGCCAAGCTCGCACTTGCCCTAGATGCAGCGGATACCCCTGAAATTCGCGATTTACAGCAAAAGTTTGAGCAAAATCCAACAGATTTAGTGTTATTACTCGAGCTGAGTAAGGCATTGCATGCCGCCCACCGCGATGATGAAGCATTAGATCTGTTACTCGGTGTGCTCAGTAAAGATTTAGGTGCTGAAAATGGCACAGTAAAACAAGTGTTTATGGAAGTATTAACGGCACTTGGCCAAGGTAATCCCATAGCCAATCAATACCGCCGTAAGCTCTATACCTTGCTCTATTAATGATAAAAATGCCTAAGGAACGGCAGTTTATTTGCGGTTTCTGAGGCTAAAGTCGAAGCTAAAAGCCTTCTCAATGGCGGCCAGATGTGCGAAGATCGCCGCCCTAAGAAGAATATCAATGCGAAAAGAGGACTCTTGAGATGCGCATTATCCTATTGGGCGCCCCAGGTGCCGGTAAAGGTACCCAGGCCCAGTTCATTATGGAACAGTATGGTATCCCACAAATTTCCACTGGTGATATGTTACGTGCCGCGGTCAAAGCCGGTACTCCACT
This sequence comes from Shewanella sp. SP1S2-4, assembly GCF_031932075.1. Lineage (NCBI taxonomy): Bacteria > Pseudomonadati > Pseudomonadota > Gammaproteobacteria > Alteromonadales > Shewanellaceae > Shewanella > Shewanella sp. SP1S2-4. Next base: position 106,309 of record NZ_JAUOET010000010.1, on the reverse strand, counting down.
GGGTTTGGAAGCGAAAAAAGTGATGGATGCTGGTCAACTGGTTTCTGATGATCTGATCATCGGTCTGGTTAAAGAGCGTATCGCACAGGAAGACTGTGTTAAAGGTTTCTTGTTAGACGGTTTCCCACGTACTATTCCACAAGCGGATGCGATGGCGGCAAACGGTATTAGCATTGATCACGTGATTGAAATCGATGTGCCAGACGAAGAAATCGTTAAGCGCATGAGCGGTCGCCGTGTTCACCCAGGTTCAGGCCGTGTTTACCATGTGGTTTTCAATCCACCTAAAGTGGAAGGTAAAGACGACGTGACGGGCGAAGATTTAGCTATTCGTCCAGATGACGAAGAAAGCACAGTGCGTAAACGTCTTGCTATTTACCACGAGCAAACTAAGCCGCTGGTTGAATACTACGGTAAAGTGGCTGCAGCTGGTCAAACTCAATACAACAAGTTTGACGGTACTCAATCGGTTGCGGCCGTGAGTGAGCAGCTTGCCAGCGTGTTGAAATAACCGAAAAAGCTTAATTTACGAGAACGAGTTCTCATATTAGAAAAAAGCCTGCCGATGCAGGCTTTTTTTATGGGCATCTGAATGTTAGCCTCCAAGTGAACTTCATTAACCATGAGCCTAACGTTGAATCCTTCCCCTGCTTTTGGTGTGTTATTGGTTAACCTCGGCACGCCTGATGAACCTAGCCCTAAGGCCGTAAAACGATTTTTAAGGCAGTTTTTAAGTGATCCCCGTGTCGTTGATTTATCGCCGTGGATTTGGCAACCGCTGCTGAACGGCATTATCCTCAACACCCGTCCGGCGAAAGTCGCCAAACTCTACCAAAGCGTGTGGACGCCAGAAGGCTCGCCCTTGATGGTGATAAGTGCACGCCAAGCACAAAAGCTGGCTGTGGACTTAAGCGCCACGTTTAACCAGACCATTCCGGTTGAACTGGGCATGAGTTACGGCAATCCCTCCATAGATGCGGGATTTGAACGCCTGAAAGACCAAGGGGCTGAGCGCATTGTTGTGCTGCCTTTGTATCCCCAATATTCCTGCTCGACGGTGGCAAGTGTGTTCGATGCCGTTGCCAGTTATCTGAAAACCGTGCGTGACATACCTCAGGTTCGCTTTAATAAAGACTATTTTGATCATGATGCTTATATAGCGGCGCTGGCGCATAGTGTGACGCGTCACTGGAAAACCCATGGGCAGGCCGACAAGTTGCTATTGTCATTTCACGGTATTCCACTGCGTTATGTGAAAGAGGGCGATCCATACCGCGAGCAGTGTTTTGTCACGGCGAAACTGTTAGCGCAAAAACTTGAGCTTAGCGAGTCGCAATGGCAGGTGTGCTTCCAATCGCGCTTTGGCCGCGAAGAATGGTTAACGCCCTACGCCGATAAACTATTGGCCGAGTTACCAGCACAAGGGATCAAAAGTGTCGATGTGATTTGCCCAGCTTTTGCGACCGATTGCCTCGAAACCTTAGAAGAAATCTCCATCGGCGCTAAGGAAACCTTTTTAGATGCAGGTGGCAGCGACTATCGGTTTATCCCTTGTTTAAACGACGATGAGTTACACATTGAATTATTACGGCAATTAATCCAAGAACAAGCGGTATCTTGGGTATAGGAGCACTGGCTTCGAACTGATTTTGTGATAGAATCTGCGCCCTTCCGGCTAAGGGGTGGTTTTTTTGTCTCGCTAGCCTAGACTCAATATTTTTAGGATGCTGCTTGGCTTGACCGCCTCGGCAGACGCCAATTAGCATGGATGCCAGGAAAAGAGAGCCACTATGAAGTTTCCCGGTCAGCGTAAATCAAAACATTATTTTCCGGTTAAAACCCGAGATCCGCTGCTTGAACAGCTGACTCAACAGCCTCAGCCGTTTGCGACCTATATCAGTGGTATTGATCAAACCTTAGTGGATATCGAAGCGAAAGTGGAAGACGAATTGCTGAGCCGTTATGGCTTGCCCAAAGGCAATTCTACCTTGATCAATGATGAACAGGCCCACAGACTCTACACTGAGTTAAAAATTCATGGTTTGATTAGCGATGAATTTGCTGGTGGCACTATTGGTAACACAGTGCACAACTATTCTATTCTGGCCGATGACCGTTCAGTGCTGTTTGGGGTAATGAGTCAGAATATCGAAGTGGGCAGTTACGCCTACCGCTATTTATGTAATACCTCTTCTAAAGTCGACCTTAACTTTCTACAACCTGTAGATGGTCCTATCGGTCGCTGTTTTACCCTGATTTCTGAGTGCGGCGAGCGAACATTTGCGATCAGCAAAGGCGCTATGGATAAACTCACACCTGAATTTATCGATAAAGACGTGGTGCAGGGCAGTTCAGCCTTAGTGTTGACCGCGTATTTGATGCGCGCCAGTGATGGCGACCGTATTACCGATGCGGCCATGTGCGCTATCGAATATGCAAAAGCCGCCGAAGTGCCCGTGGTATTAACCTTAGGCACGCGTTTCTTGATTGAAGAAGATCCACAATGGTGGCAAAACTTCATCAAAGAACATGTCACCATTTTGGCGATGAATGAAGATGAAGGTGAAGCCTTAACCGGTTCACGGGATCCTTTGCTTGCCAGTGAAAAAGCCTTGGAATGGTGCGACATGGTATTAACCACAGCGGGGCCTATCGGGCTTTATACTGCGGGTTATACTGAAGATTCTGAAAAGCGCGAAACCGTTCATACCCTGTTGCCGGGCGCGATCCCAGAATTTAACCGTTATGAGTTCTCTCGTCCAAAGCTTAAGAATGACTGTGAAACACCGATTAAAGTGTTTGCCCACATTTCACCTTATATGGGCGGTCCAGAAAAAATTGGGAATACCAATGGCGCTGGCGATGGCGCCTTATCGGCGTTATTGCACGATCTGGCGGCTAATACTTTCCATAAGACTAACGTGCCGGGTTCGAGTAAACATAAGCGCGATGGCCTGTGTTATTCCTCGTTTTCGCAAGTGTGTAAGTACGCTAACCGCGTCGCCTATGAAGTCTTAGCCCAGCATAGTCCGCGTTTATCCCGTGGTTTACCTGAGCGCGAAGACAGCTTAGAAGAATCCTACTGGGAAAGATAAGTCGGTAGCTGTATTGGTATTAAGCTGACTGATTTACGCTAGGGCAATAACGGCAAACCGTTGTTGCCCTTATTTTTATAGCGTTTATCAATAATCAATTAACTAAGCATTAATTTTAACTACAGGCAGTTGCGAATAAATGTTAACGTTAGTCGGGTTCAGGTAGTCCAAATACAGCGATAATTTAAGGTGGAATTTTCGGTGAAAGCGCAAATCTTAAGAGAAATGAAGGTACTCACGGCCATAGAGCCTGAGTTCGAAGTGCAACGTCGTGTCGCGTTTATTAAAACCAAACTAAAAGAAGCGCGTAGCAAGGCATTGGTATTAGGGATCAGCGGTGGGGTGGATTCTTCTACTGCTGGGCGTTTGTGTCAGTTGGCGGTGGACAGTTTAAACCAAGAAAATGGCCAAGGCGGTTACCAGTTTATCGCTGTGCGATTACCCTATCAGATCCAAAAAGATGAGCATGAGGCGCAATCAGCCTGTCAGTTTATTCAACCTTCTAAATTGGTCACAGTGAATGTGCATCAAGGGGTTGATGGTGTGCACAGCGCTACCGTTGCTGCGTTAGCCGAAGCCGGATTGCCTTTACCCGATGTAGCCAAAGTGGATTTTGTGAAGGGTAACGTTAAAGCCCGTATGCGCATGATAGCGCAATACGAACTCGCCGGACTCGTAGGCGGGCTTGTGGTGGGGACAGATCACAGCGCCGAAAATATCACAGGTTTTTATACCAAGTGGGGCGATGGTGCCTGCGATTTAGCGCCGTTATTTGGTCTTAACAAGCGCCAAGTTCGTCAACTTGCCGCGTATCTTGGTGCGCCAGAGTCTTTAGTGCATAAAGCGCCGACTGCGGATCTAGAAGACAATAAACCGCTACTCGAAGATGAAGTCGCACTGGGGCTAACCTATGCGCAAATCGATGATTTCCTTGAGGGTAAAGATGTCGGCAAGGCAGTTGAAGACAAATTGATTGGTATTTATAAGGCAACGCAGCATAAACGTCAGCCTATCCCAACCATCTACGACTAACGCTGAATCGTCCTCGAATATGCACTCGTTTGAACTCAGTTCGCGAGTGCTTTTTTATGTCTTTTTTACCTAGTTGCTGGGCTAGTGGCAGCCTTTACAGCTGTTGGCGTCGCTGTAACGAGGAGACTGGCTGCGATTATTCATTGAAGCTGGCTATCCTGCAGGGGCATCTCACTGGAGGATGTTGCAGAGGAATGTTGCTGAGGCCTGTGACAGTGGCATCTGGTCGCAACATTTAGCAGCGGCATCTTGTTGTAGGGATTATGGAACGGCTAAGTTCTGGCGTGTCAGGGCGATCAGTTGGTTTGGGTATTGGCGATAATCCAAATAGGGCGTGAGTAAACAATGTTGTCCCTGCGAAGATGGAAGCGTCATCGCGGTTATGGATTTGTTTTGGGCGGTTAAATGCTGCGCACGAGTATCGCTTGCAGACATGGTGAGTCCTAAACACTTTGCAGCCACTTGCCCCGCGATGAGATGGATCTTCGCGTTTGCCATCAACTCAGTGCCGCCTATGCAGAGCAGTTCATTTTGCTTGAGTAACACTTGGTCACGATAGCTGCGCCAATCTTTTCCAACCGCGCTGATTTTTGCCATAATAGTGAAGATCTTACGCCAATGATTGCCATTTAGAGCAATGAGTGCCCCGACTGCGTCTGGCTGAGTGTAATGCCAGCCGTCAGGTATCAGCGGCGCGGTAGGAAGATAGTAGGCGAACCTAGCGTGTGGATTACCGATAATCATCAAGTGTGTATAAATTTCGTCGGAATAAGACACTTTCGATCCTAACCCAATTAGGGCTTATGCAGTTAATAAAATGGCGCGGCTTATGGCAGAGGATGTTATCACGGTAAAAAATTTGAAGGATGTTTTTATCTAACCGTATAATTGGCTTGCTGATTTTATCTTATTGTTTTCTAGGAATCGCCATGAAGGCCATTATCATAGGTTCGACAAAACACCTATTCTTAGCCGCAGCGTATGCGAGTATTGGTATTGCGGTGGCGTTGCTCGCGACAGGGATTTACTTTCTTAATGCGCGACCTGAATTGTCGTTATGGCATACGGTCGAGTTAGAAAATGAGTTCCATTACAATACTAAACTCGCTAGTTTTAATGAGTACTTAGCGCTAGAAGAGCGCTTATTCGCCGAAGTTGAGCGCAAAGTCGTCCAAAAAATTCCTGCCAATGAATTTTCTCCCGTGAACCGCTATGTCAAAAATAGTTTATCCGATCCTGCCCATTGGCCCCAAAATTGGAATCGCAGTTATGAATGGCCCAAAGCCGATGCCGAGTTTGGGATATTGCTGCTCCACGGCATGTCAGACTCGCCCTATGCCTTATCCAATGTGGCAGCGCATTTTAAAGGTAAAGCCCATGTTCTGGGCTTAAGATTGCCAGGGCATGGCACCATTCCGAGTGGCTTAACAGAGGTTTATTGGCAAGATCTCGTCGCTGCGGTAAATTTAGCGACGGCGCATATGCGGCAAACACTGAAAGGTAAACCGCTATTTGTTGTGGGCTTTTCGACCGGTGCCGCCATAGCACTAAACCATGAGTTAGAGCGTATCAGTCAAGATAAAACCCCAGATTATGCTGGGATGATTTTTATCTCGCCTGCGATAGGGTTAACGCCATCGGCGGCGGCCGCACGCTGGCAGAGTTGGATTGGCCGATTGCTGGAGCTGGATAAGCTGCAATGGAACAGCATTCAAGTGGAGTACGATCCCTTTAAATACACCTCTTTTGCGGTCAATGCGGGGGATGTGGTGTATCAATTAGCGCTACGCAATCAAGGTTTATTGGCTGGATTAACTTTGCCGCAAAGGGCGCAAGTTCCATCGATACTTACTTTTCAGTCGGTCGTGGATGCAACCGTTTCAACTTCGGCGGTGGTGAATAATCTGTATCAAACGTTACCAGAAAAAGGCCATGAGCTCGTGCTGTTCGATATGAACCGACTCGATGTGAATGCTAAAATGGTGTCCAATGATCCACTGGCGGGCTTGTTGGCGAGCATCAATAGTCCTGCGCTGCATTATCGCGGCACTGTGGTGGAAAATATCAGTCATGAAACCACGCAAGTTCAAGCGCGCAGCTTTGGTTTAGCTGCACAGGGTAAAGTGGTCACAGAAGGCAATGAACAAGTGTGTGCATTAGATCTGTATTGGCCCGCTGGCGTGTATTCCTTGTCCCATGTTGCGCTACCCTTTGGTGTGGATGATGGCCTCTATGGCGCGATCATTGAGCCTGATTTACATCGGATACAAATCGGTGCGACGGCTTCACGGGGAGAGCGCGGTTTGTATAGTGTGTCGGCATCGGAAATGTTGCGCCAGAAATGGAATCCCTTCTTCCCGTATCTACTTGAGCGCATGGATGAGTATCGACTAGCCCATATGCACTAGGATTTCGTGATTGATTAACCGTTCAGCTAATCTGGCCTAAACCTTCTTTACCTTTGAACGACTGCCTCTTCAACAGCTTTCTCCTAAACAAGCGCCAGTTAAACAATCAGGCTGCAAACAACCCGATCACGCCCCTGTTCCTTTGCAAGATACAAGTTATTGTCGGCTTGCTTAAGCCAGTGCTCTAAAGAGTCGCTATAGGTGGCATTGGCAATCACAGCGCCAATACTCGCCGTGACATTGAAGCTTCGATTATCCTGCGGATTGATGATCACTGTTTCAGCGAGTTGCTGTTTAAACTCATTAAGATGTGCTTCGACTTTCAGGGCATTACACATAGGCAAAATCAGCAAAAACTCTTCGCCGCCGTAGCGCGAGATTAAATCAATATCCCGTTTGAAGAGTAACGTTAAGAGTTTAGCAACCACTTTTAAACACTCGTCGCCGCCCAAATGACCATAAGTATCATTGATTTGTTTGAAGTGGTCTAAGTCCATTATGGCAAGTGTCATGGCATCTTGACCCCGTTCACACATCTGTTGGATGAGCGGGAATTGGTGTTCGGTATAGCGGCGATTATAGAGATTCGTCAGCGGATCGCGCTCGGCTAAATCCTTTAATTTCATATTAGCGGCCTCTAAATCTTGGGTGCGCTGCTGTACTTTTTGTTCAAGTTCTTGTTGGTGTTCGAGTAAGGTTTGCTGGTTTGAGGCCAAACTTTCATACAAGCTATAGATCTCTTTAGGGGTACTTTTATCGAGTAGATCATGCTCAAACTTCTCGTCACTGACTTTTTCTTGCTTAGCGGGACCGAAATGCTGCGCTAAAAGCGACAGAGGTTCGGTCAGTAACTTACTGATGGCTTTAGTAATAAAAAAGGCGCCGACTAAAGAGCAAAATAGCAAAATTACCGTGTTGACATATTGGCGTTCAGCCAGTTTTAAAAGCGGCACAAAAGGTTCTAAAACATAGAGTTGCCACCCATTGTTTAACTTATGCTGGGCATAGATGTACTCAGGGGTATTTGAATCTAGGTTATGCAGGTTCATCAGTTGAAGCCGGGCGCGATAAATCTCACTGCCTTTGCTGAATGACAAGGGGGTGAGAGGTGCTAGTCCTAACCCTTCGGAGGCATAAATCAGATTATTGTTCTCATCGGTCAGCAAAATAGATTGCTGCTCATGGTGCAGGTTTTGTTTATCTATGCTGGAAAAATAGCGTAAATCTAAGCTGCCTTCGACTATCCCTCTGGCTTGATTGGGGTCATTTTGACTAAAAATGGGGGCACTGATGGCAACGATCACGTCATTACCAAAACCTCTGCCGATAAATGCGGGTGATACAAAGGTTTTATGGTTATAAAACGCTTGGATAAAGTATTCTCTATCCATCACAGAAGGAATTTCTGCTAGGCGTTCTAAGTTCACAATATTGGTCATTGGACTGGCTGCGAGTAAGTTACCTTGTTCATTCGCAATCAGCATAGTTTTAAAGCCTTGATTACTATCATGTATGCTCGATAGCAATGCCTGCCACTCATTGATGCCAGCGTTCGACAGGCTCAAAAACTTGGCCGTGCTAGCGATGACTTGCGTGTTGTAAGCGAGGTAGTTGTCGGTTGCATGGCTCAAATGAGTTGCCGTATCGTCCAGATTGCGATTAATCATCACTTGTTGTTTATCAATGAAAAAGTGATTAAAGGCTAAGGATGAAACTAATAAACTTACAGTAATGATTAAGGTAAACAAGTAACTGAGCTGCGAGCTAAAAGTGCGCCGGTTAAGATTGGTCAGCTTGCCTTTAAAATGCCATAGGCTTGGAATAGCAACCACACAGAGTTCACCAATTGCAGCGTAAATCATGCCATTAACGGCTTGTTTGATCGCGGTAAAAGGAATGTGGCTAGCGGGCATCTGAGCAATGACAGCCACATAAATGGCTAACAGCGGGATCCCCAATAACACCCAATAACTCACACTGGCATAGAGTATTTGAATATCTCGGCGCCTTGCAAAACCAAGCCATAATGCTTCGAGTAAAAACAGTAAATACACGTGGGGGCTCGACCACACGATCATGAGCCCCGTTGCGGTAAATAGGGCGGTGATCAACGCATACCAAGGCCCTAAGAGTATTGCCACTATCACCACGGCCACGTTGCCGAGAATCAATTGCACATTAGCGAATAGAGGGATGGGAAAAAGATTCAGAACTAAGCCGAATACCCCAAAAATAATGGCCAGTCTGAGATGGGTGGTTTGGAAGGCGGGTAAATGCAAAGAAAAGTCCCTTTAGAAAATGGCTTGTGTTAACTGTCTGTGATTATGGCACAAATAAACCCAACGCCTCTATCCCAGTCATTCAATTACCTCCCCAAACAAAGCTATAACGTAAATAGATTGTTGAAGCTGATGATAGAAATGGATTGTCGAAACGGATTGTCGAAACAAATAGTGCCACTAGATGATTTCGCTGAAGATAGGTCAATTCTCGTCAGTCGCAGGCTGACGAATGCTATAACCAATGGATGGGGCCATTTCAGAACCGTTATCGATGAAAATTGTGTCATTCAGAACATAAACTAAGCAGTTGTTCAAAGAGATCTCATGAAGCCCTTGCGCAGTTGCAAGGCAATTGCTACAGTTCTGGCTCACTTAAGATAAACCCCATAAACAGTATCTTAGGTGATAAGTGATTTAAAAAATTAGCTTGAAATAGCCAATACGTTATAACGGACTAAGTCAGCGCTAATAATACAATTCACTTAAACAATTTCGGTATGTAGCGCAGCCCGGTAGCGCACTGTCATGGGGTGTCAGGGGTCGGAGGTTCGAATCCTCTCATACCGACCAAATTCATAAACAAAAAAGCCTGCAATCTTAATCAGTTGCGGGCTTTTTTGTGTCTATAATTTGGCTTTTTACTGCTTAGAGGTGGTGAAACTGTGGTGAAATGGGGGTGAAACGGGTTTCAGAATTACAGTGGTCAAGTGCGCTGGTTGCATTAGTTTTATTAATGGCTGAATTTAATTTCAGCGTGAGGTACTTCGGTCCATTGCAGATGATCCCGCACATAGATTTTGGTGGACTTAGCATCGGTGTGAGCCATTCGGCCTTGAGGATCAACACCCATATCAGAAAACAATCTGGCGGAAAGCGCACGGATCTCGTGGAAGGTTGGGCGCTGGCTCATTTCTAAATGATTGAACAGCGCTAACTCATCCCTTAATGCTGAAAACGCTCTGCTGAGATAATTAGGATCGAGCTGATAGCGATGATCAGTCGCTTCACTTTGCTTATTGTGTTTGTCTGGTCGGCGATGAACCACATAAGGACAAAGCACTCCATCACGACTTTTATCAATAACGGCCTTTAATACCTCACCGATAGGGATTGCCACATGGCTGGCTTCTTGCTCTTCCACTTTTTGGCGATGAATAAATAATGTGCCGTAAATGCCATCGACAGGTTCATCAAACCATAGGCAACCACATTGGCCTTCCTTAGGTTTTTTAATGCTGTATTTTATCCGCGATACTTCAAGGCGTGCTTGGGTTGATTGCAAAGCAAGGTCCATCGCCGTTTGTAACCACAGTGGCGCAGCAGCATGGATTTGTTGATACACTTCAAAGCTTAAGCGTTGGCGTTCCTTACCTCTGGTTTTGCGTTTTTTCATCTTTCGAGAGGCCGGATTATCTAACATGATGGACTGGTCGATTGCGTAGTTAATCAGTTTCTCCAAAAATCCAAGTTTGCGGTTATGCACATTGGGGCTGGCATCAGGATGGTATTGGTTTAGATAGCCGTTGATGTGCTCAAGGCTAATATCTTGGCTGCTAACCTCAGCAAAATAGGTTTTAACCCGTTCGGCATCGTTGCGCATAGTGCTGCCCAGTTGCTTACTTGGTGCTTCCTCTTTAAATATCAACTCTAAAAGGCGGTCCACATGGCTGGCAAAGGACAGTCCATCTGCTTGAGGTGAGGCGCATGAGGCTTCAATCAATTGATCCACCGTTAACCCAACGGTAGGTCGCATAATGCGGTTGTACTCAACCGCAATTTGAATCGCCTGCACTTTATCTTTACCTAATGTTTTGCGAACACCATTTACCAGCGTAAAGCGGTAAGTGCCCTTGGAGCTATCAAACATTAGATGCTGAGGCAGATTTTTATTATGCGACTTTTTTGGGCGTACCATGTTAATTACCTTGAGGCTGCAATTAAATCAGACACCGCGCTGCTAACGGCGGGCGCGACACCAAAGTGCTGGTCTTCGTAAACATAGACCTTGTTATCTACAATGAGCCCGCGAATCACTCCACGTAAAATCCAACCTTTAATGGTACGATTTTGAGGCGCGGAATTGGCTGCAAACTCACGTTCAGACCACTCACTGGCCCTCATTAGTTTGGAAGGTTTTCTATAGGACATTTTAGACTCCTAGTATTTCAAATCGAGCGATAACGGCTTGTTCTCGGCTTTCAGTTGACGATAAATCGAACTTTGGGCGCTGGTTGAAAATTGCTGCTTCCTGCAGATTGCTTCATGCTGCTTCCTTATCTTTCGGCGCGAAGAACAGCGCGACGGGGCCATCTTCGGTGTCGTGAATACTCAGCAAGAATGAGCCGGCCTTGTCGCAAACGGGGTGCCAATCGCTGATATCGGTGTCGCCCTCGTCAAAGTAGCGCTCGATGAGGTTTTCAGGCGCATCTAGTTCAAACCAAATCGCCACAAACTCGCCGCCTTGGCGTGCAGCCCATGCTTCACACTCCACACGGGTCACACCTTCATCCCACTCGGGTAAATCGGGATGGGTCCAATAACCTTCTTCACGTTCAACTGTTGCTGCTTGTATCGACTTCATGCTGCTTCTCCTTGGCGCTGGGCTTGATATGTTTGCCATGCAGGCAAATCAGTGTTTGATACTCGCCAATCAAGCTCGCCAGCCTTGTCATAGGCCACTGAGCCACCATATTGAGCACCCTCAAAAGTAAATGTCGCAGTGCAGTACAGCTGTGGATATGCACCGTTAAACGCCGTGAAGGTCAGATCAGGGCGCAGTGATAACAGTCGTTGCTTAAAGGCTTCGGCCTTAGCATTGTGATCTGTAATGTCAGCTTGCTTTTGTGAATGGCACGCCGCGTTGCAATAAAACGCCTCGCCGATGCAGATCACCGCTTCAATCTCCGTCGCATTGCCTTCATCGTCTTCGGCTTTAATTGGGTTGCCGCAGTGGTAACAGGTAAAACACCAACCATCGGCCAGTAACACTTGATAAGGTACGTTGCCTTGCTCAGCGTATTGGTCATATTCAGGGCAGCGAGTGACTGACATATCATCTTCAAAGGTCAGATTGAGTTCGCCCGCACCTATGCGGCGAGCGGCGGCAGCATGTTGATGAAACACAATGCACGCGGCACCCTCGCAATGTTCTTGTACTTGAAACGCTTTAATCTTGGGTGTGCTCATGCTGCTTCTCCTTTTATCCTGAGTTTTGATTCTGCGTTGAGTGCGAATACTTCGGCGTCGGCTTGGCCGAAGTCGCTGCACTCGATGGCGTTAAAAGACTTACAAATGCCCCAACCGTGATAGTTGTTTGGGGTGTACTTCACTTCGATTTGTTGCTGATCGCACATCAAGGTGAAGTAGGGCTTAGATAGCGTAACCACGCCATCTTTGGTGCTAAACGTATTCATGCCGCCTCCTTGTTTTGGTTGTCGCTTGTTTGGCTGACAGGCGAATGGCAGGGCAGGCGCATTGGGTGATATCGGTACGAATACACTATGGTGCGGCTAATGCCCTTGGCTAAGTTGGTTAAACCGTTGCCCAATGCTTGCCAGTACAGGCAATCTAGCGCGCCCAGTGCCAGCGCGATTTTGATGCTGTCGCCCGTTGTTGCCTTGAGTAACAGGCTTAACTTATGGCTGCGGTAATGATTTAACAGATGGCGAAACGCCGCTGATTGAGTCATTTAGGCCACCTGCTTCGGTTGCAAAGGGCTTGTTAGCAAAGCGCTTGATTGCAAATGAGTTAATTGCAGCTTGGCCCAGTCGATGGCTTTAATGGCCTCGACCGTGGCGGCGATTTGCTCTAACTTCTTTTGCCCGCGCATAAAGTTTGAAAGTTCAATACCGTGGCGAGCCGCCGCACGTTCGGCGGGTAGGGCGCTGGTGTAATGCAGCGTTAACGCGGCAATCACCTCGGGCGAACTAATGCGGGTAAGCGACAGCAATAACGCAACGCGCTCTTGTGATTCAAAGCCCGGGAGTAAGTGGTTCATGCTGCCACCTCAGGGAAAAACGTTCTTTCAACGCTGGCGCGAACGGGGTCGAGCTTTTGCTGCATGGTTTTAAGAATGAGGTTTGAGGTCAGCGTCACGGCATCGGCGTTGGCGAGTAGCTTGCCTGTTTTGGGGCAAATGCAGCGGCCTGTAAAGTCTTGGCTATTGCGACTCCAAACGAGATTTTGGTAAGCGTGGCGCCAGTGGCGTTGGCCGATGGATTCTGCCTCGCTTGCGGCGCTCGCCAGTGCTTTAAGCATTACCGTGGTGGTAAACAAGCTGGTTTCGCGCTCTTTACTGCCAAGGGATTGGAGCTCCATTGCTGCGCCCATGCTGCTCCAAAAGTCATAGGCAAGGGTGGCATGATAGGGCTCAAAGTTTTTCTTGGTACCCAGCATGATGGCCGTGGCGTCTTTAATTTGTTTAAAGGACCAATAGCACTCGCTCTGTGCCGTGGGTTTGTTTGTCGCAAAATCAACACGGCCTTGCATCCAGTCGATTTGGTTCACTAAATCCATGGTGAGCTTTGATAGCTCATCCCTGTGGTTGTAGGTATCTGACAAACCTTGAGGCGGCTTGCTGGCGTTTTGGTTGATATCGGTAAACGCTTGCTGGCGTTCTTGCAGCGACAAATTCATGTACAGGGTGATAGAGATTGAGTCTTGGGCAATCTCAGGTGATTTTTCGAGTGCCTTTGCGATACCGGTGGCGCGGTGCTGGCCATCGAACAACTTGATAATCGAATCAAGGCCAACTTTTAATACACCAACCACGCCGCTGATTTCGGACGCTTCGAACTTTGGCGCATCGCCACCAGTGGGCACTTCAACCACGCCGATGATGCCTGGCAGAAAATACCCCGTTGGATTCGTTACCATGTAATTGCCAATGGATTTAGCACGGGCAGGGTTAACTTTGCGCTGGCTGCGGTCGAGCACACTGCCGGCATCGTCAATGCGTAACATACGAACCAGTACACGCATTGACATGATAACGGTGTAAAACACTTTGCCACCTTGTACGCCCATCACAGCGGGCATTGAGTAACACATATCCATCATGCTGCCTCCTTGCTTTGGGTGGCTTCATCGTACTGGCGGATGGCAAACACAATCGCGTAACAGCACCAGATAAAGCGATAGGTGAAAGGGTCTTTCCAGCCATCCCAAAAATCATCTAACGTCATGCCGCCTGCATCTTCTTCATCCCAATTATTGAGGCGATAAACCACATCCCACTCGGCGTTTTCGCGGTTTTGGGTAAACTCCTTAACGGCATTGGTCGCACTGCTAATCGCCTCTGCCTCTTCTTCGTTCGTTGGATCCTGCCCTTCGATAAACCACTGCAAAAACTGCTCAAGGCGTTGATCGGCTTCTTTGGCATCAAACTCACGAGTGCCATCGGTTTTACACTCAGCCTGTACCTTTTCTTCCCAGTAACTCGCATTCACGCCCCAGTCATCATCGCTTTGGCGAAAGAAGCAAAACATGTCCTGAACCCGAGAAAATACGTAACAACCCATATCGCCACTGATGCACAAATGCTGCGGCCATGTGGTGATCTCAAAGCGATGCTCAAAGCTGTCTTGGCTGAGTTCCATGTGACGGAACACCCCATCATCTTTAAGAATGGTGAGTTGATGTTCGGCCACATCGTTTAAAAATGATGCTCTCGTTGGGTGGTTCATACGCAATTCCTTCCTTTTGAATCAGCAGAGCTAAGCTGCGACTTCGCCGTTAAACACCACCAGATTGATGATGGGTTTCTTGGTTTTGGGGTTCACCTTGTCCGACAGCTTGTGATAGCGAATATGCACATCGCGGTGGGCTTCTTGGGTCATGGCTAACACGATATATTGCTGGCACAGCGCGGGCGTCGATAACGAATGCGACAGGCGTTGTGGCTTCATGGTTTCAAACAAATGCTGCGCCATATCATTCAACTTAGCTTGGTACTCGTCGGGGCTCAGTTGACGGCGGTTAGGGTGCGCGCCTACTGAGGTGCTGCACTTTTTGGCCGCTTGATTTTTCGCTAAGGTCATGGACACGCCGTAAACAAAAAACATAATTGCCTCCAACAAGGTGAAACTGTCGCCGTTATCGTTACAGGGATATGGACCATCACCCCTTGGTTGCTTTGCCTAGATAGCCTAAATCGTGAATGTGCGCGGCGGCTCTGCGGCTCTACTGCGTTAGTGGCCGACGGGCGCGGCAGTTGTCATCGTGTGCAGCGGATGCACATTAGTGACGGCTTGCGAGTCGTTACGCCACACCATCACCTTGCCGTACAAGCCTTGTTGCGGCTCAGTAAAGCGCAGGCAGAAGTTGAGCCCAAGTTCGCCCGTGTGGCGGATGAACTGGCGGTAAAAGGCGGCGCTTGGGTGGTGATAGGCAAAATGCTTGACCAGCTCGGCGCAGCGGGCTTGCACCCGTGGGCAATCCATCGGGTCAGTGTGGCCCTTGGCCAGCGCCATCAAGCAGGCAAAACGTATTGCAACCAGTAGACGAAACTCATCGCGTTGCTTAGGTGTGGTGTGAACTTTCGCTAGAATCATTTCCTTGTCCTCGGTAGTGGGTTTATTGAACATGAGCGTAAAGTTAAGATAACTTGACTTGTGAGTCAAGTTAATTGGTTTAAAAAACTTGACTAAAATTTAGTTGATTTTGATTTGATGGCTTTTTGTTCGAGTGTTTATGTAAAGTAAGGTATTGAGCTAAAGAGGATTTATGGTGATGCTAGGTAATGTCATGTTTGCTGGGGAGGTTGAATGCGTTGTTATGTCCGAAAACTTGCTAATGCGTGGACTGTAAATCGTAATCATACGAGCGAGTAGCTCTTCAAAGAAGTCAATTTCTGTGCGCGCTATCTCAATGCTATAAAGGTAAAACTATTAAAATTTAATAGGTTAGGTTTTATGTCGGTTAGATAATAGGTTTGGAAAACTCACATTCGCGTTTTCCTGATGGTATATCCGAAGGAAAGCTGATAAGTTCTTTGCAATACAAGTAGTTAACTGTGCGCGTCATTTTAACTAGTCTAATGAGATAAATGCGCGCGCACTAAGACGTTATGTGCATTTAGTATTTTAGAGATTTATAAAATGGAACTTGTTTTTAAGCAACCTCATGTTTCTATTACGGAGTTCAACCCAATTGAACTATCTGATTTTACTGTTCTTACAGGTGTTAATGGTTCTGGGAAAAGTCATTTGTTGAGCGCTATCGAGCAAAAGAAGTGCGTTATTCAAGGCCTTGAAAATGCAACTGTTGTTCACTTCAACTATGAGAACTTTAAGCTGGAAAACGAGGCGGCGTTTAATGCACAACAAATTAAGCAAGAAACAACTGCAGCGTGGACCTTCTATCAGCAAAAGGTTAAGCCTCATACTCCAAACTGGAAAAAGCAAATTGATCAAAATTTATACCTTCAACTTAAAGAGGAATGCAAAAATGAAAACAAGGGATTGTGGGAGTTGGGAGTAACTACTCTTAAAAGTTATCGAGATTCTATAAGGGGACTTTTTGGTAACAACCAAATGAAAGGGAATGCACAAGCTCAAGGCATTTTGTCGGTTGTTAAAAGACTTCCGTATAGTGCCGATGAAATTAAAGAAGAAGATTTCAATTCTATCTATAAGCCTTATATGTTCAAGAACGACTTTTTGCCGGTGCAACTAGGGAAGGTTATATGGGATTATTACGTAAAATACCAACAGAATAGATTTTACCACTACGAGAATAGTGAGAACGGAAAGAATTACCCCGTCTTAAGTGAAAATGAATTTATTAAAAAGCACGGAAGAAAGCCGTGGGACATTATAAATGAAATAATGGAAAAATTTGACACACTTGAATATAGGGTAAGTACACCTGAAGGATTAGATTACTTTTCGCAGTATCAACTTAAACTTGAGCATACAAGAACTCCTGAATTGAAACTGGATTTTGCGAACCTATCTTCTGGTGAAAGAGTTTTAATGGCGCTAGTTGCATCAATCTATAAGTCGACTTCCGACAATCATTTTCCAGACATTCTGCTGCTTGATGAAGTAGATGCATCACTTCACCCCTCAATGATGAAGAACATGCTTGGCGTGATTCAAAACATATTTTTGGAGAATGGCATTAAAGTGATACTGGTTTCGCATTCGCCTTCAACAATTGCTCTATCACCAGAAGAATCAATATTTATTATGAATAAGTCTGGTGGGAATCGAATCGAAAAGCGCTCAAAAAAAGAGGCTCTGTCAATTCTTACCGAGGGGTTTGCTACCCTAAATGATATAGAGCCTACATTAAGTGTAAATTACAATTTATCTAAAACTGATTTGCCCATACTTTTTACAGAAGGTATTACAGATAAAATCATTATAGAGGCAGCCTGGGCCAAGTTATACCCTGAAATTGATATACCTTTCTTTGTCCAAGATTGCTTTGATGCGTCATTTTTAGCAAATTTATTTCGGCGTGGCCACGATGGTCAAGATGGGATATTTGTAAACTACAAAGAGAGACCTCTGATTGCTCTTTTTGATTTTGATGCAGAAGGTTTTAACTCTTGGAATGGATTGAATCAGTTATCAAAATTAGTTGAGACCGATCCTCGAAAATGTCTATGCAAGTGTCATGCTGAGTTGAATGCTCATGCAATATTGTTACCTGTTCCGACACAAGAAAAGATCGAAAGACAAGTTATAAAAAGTGGTATTGAAACATTTAAAGATAAATCGCATTTATCTATAGAGTTACTTTTTTATGGAGTACCGTCCTTATCCCAATATTTTTCAGTAGAAATAATACAGGGTGGTGGAGAGATTGTAGTATTCAAAGGGAAAAAGAGAGATTTTTCTGAAAAGGTTAGATCACTTGGTCCTAAGTCATTTGAGGCGTTTGTACCCTTATTTGAGCAAGTTAAAAACATTGTCAATGCACATAACAAGTCAAGCCAAGGAACGCAGCAAAACTGCGCCCCTGCTTGAAGCGTTATGTGAAATCGGGGAATTATTTGTGAGTCATGATAAGCCTTTTTATAGGAATTACAGAGCTATTGTCGAAGGGCCAAACTCTGGGTATAGCGACTGGGCATACATCGTCGATCAAGAATATGCCTTGGCGCGGGAGCATTACACCCGAGCGTTTAAAATAATTCAGTCTGATCTAATCAAATGCTTTGAATATATCGAGCCAGCTGATGTAAACAACGATACATATTCCTTTAGAACGCACGAATTACTGATGAGAGCATGCATGGAAGTTGAAGCCAACTTCAAAGCAATTCTTAAAGAAAACATCTTCAATCCGGTTTTCACAAGCGGCAATAAATCTGGGCAGCCACGCCCAGAGAAAAGCTGGAATATTAACGATTATAAAAAAGTTAACAAAACACACCGGCTCTCATCATACGTCGTTCATATACCTATATGGTCAGGTTCATTGGGAGTAATAAAGCCATTTGAAGAATGGAATAGCAACGGTTCTTTAACGTGGTACCAAGCCTATAATAAATCTAAGCATGATCGTCATAACGAATTTAGTCACGCTAGCTTAAAAAACATGATTGCAGCTATATCTGGGCTATTGGTTTTATTGTCATCTCAATTTCGAACCGAATCGTTTACACCAGGAGAGGGATCTAGCCTTGGAGTAAATGTCGATAGCTACTATGATACGCAGCCAGCTCTTGGGGGGTTTTTTCATATAGAGTTTCCAGATGATTGGCCTGTTTCAGAAAAATATGATTTTGACTGGTCGCAATTAAAGCAGCAGTCTCCGCGATTCAACAAAATCGACTATGATGCAATCACATAACAAAAAGCTGCACGCGGACACATATTACTACGCGCGTTTTTGTGCATGTCGCGTTGCTCCATTTTTACACCGAAACGCTATCCGCAATATGTACCGGTGAGCTTGGCGTTATACATTTATTGCTGAATTCATTAAGGTTTGTATGTCAGAAAAAATATTAGAAGTCGCTGCATGGGGTAAATATATTTACCGTTCTGATATTGAACGTCATCATTATGAATATAAAATTCAAAATGATGAAAGTGGTATAAGATTCTATATATATAGTAGTCAATGGCTTGCATCATTATACGTGGTTGTCGAAGGATGGCTTAGTCTAAAAGAATCGGATAAGGCAATCGATGAACTTTTATCTGTATATGAAGATTATGTTTTGATAATAAAGCGCTGTAGGAATGCTGTTTACCATTATCAAAAAGATATCGTAGATAAAAGAGTAGAAAAAGCAGTTACGAATAAAGAGATTCTTACTTGGGCAGGGGCATTGCTGGATGAATTTATCCGATTCTTATATATATATCCTTTTAACAAGCATGGTATATGTGAAGAAACGGTACATTTACAAAAAGAATATTTAGATCTGGTTGGTTGGACACCTAATGAGGCTGGTTGGGTAGAGTGGTATGAAACATTCTTTTTTATTTTGCAGTATTATGAAGGGAATAATCCAGAAATGTTGATGCGAACGCTTCAAAATGATCGCAAGATTGAGGGGGCTTTAAAAAAATTAAAGTCTATCAATGCAAACCCTTATATAACAATGCTTTCACGAATAAAAGCCAATGTATAACAAAGCTCTCGGACGCATAACGGTTGTCGCAGTTTTTGCTAAAACCAAAAGCGGCAAAAATAGCGCCAACCTACGCGCCAGTGTTTGCGGCGTTACACACTTTAGTTGCTAATAGAATATTTAAGCTTAATCTGGCTAATGCGATTTAATTATCTAACAATGTTATGCCCCAAAATACGTTAGTAGAGCCATTTTGGGGATTTAATTTTTTATAATAATACTGAATACCAAAATACTTTGCCGATCACTTTGACCTGTTTGACTTGGTCAGCATCGAGGCGTTCGTCTGGATATTCGTCCGTGTTGTAGCTTCGAAGGCGTAGCCCACCACCGGGTAAGTTATACAGCACTTTGATACGTAGCATGCCATCGTGGTTAACTGCGTACATTTTGCCGTCGATCACATTGGTGGCCGAGGTATCGACGCCCACTGTTGAGCCGTGGGGTAATATGGGCTCCATGCTGTTGCCATTGACTTTCACACAGGCTGCATAGTCGCTATTCACACCTTGACGCTTAAGGGTGCTCTTAGTAAAGCGCAGTTTAGGCCCTTTAAATTCGCGGCAATCGAGAATACCATCCCCTGCGGCTAGCTCCACTTCCATGTAAAATGGTATTTCAACTTCATCTTCCCCTAATGGGGTATCACTATCCCATATCTCAAAACCGCCAGCCCATTCAGCGTTGGATTCCGGTTTAGTTTCTTTATTTCCAAAGAGAAGATATTCGGGTGAGCAGCTTAAGGCTTTCGCTAAGGCATGCAGGTTCTCGCCTTTGGGAGAGGTAGAGCCTGATTCCCAAAGCGATACAGTGGCTTTAGTTAAGCCTATTTTTTTGGCAATCGCTGGCTGTGTAAAACCTAGCTCTTTGCGTCGTTGTTTAATGCGTTCATTCATCATAGTAAAGCTATCTTAACTTAACGTAAGTCAAGTTACCTTTTCTTTTGTTGACATTTGAGTTGAGTTTTCTTAACCTCAGTTAAAATTACTTGTCGGAGTTTGTCTATGAAAACGAAAGATGCGATCTCGCATTTTGGAAACAAGCTAAAACTGGCTGAGGCTTTGAGTGTTACTAAATCGGCAATTAGCCAGTGGGGGGAAGATGTTCCCGAACTCCGCGCTTATCAAATCGAACGGTTAACTGGTGGTGAACTCAAGGCGACTGAGTTGCCGTTAATGAGCCCTGAGCATGCCGCTTAATACTGAACCGTTCTAACACGTTAACAGAGAGAGGCTTATTAGCATGAAAACCAATTCACGTAAAAAAGATAGCCGTTTGAATTTGTTGATGAAAACGATTCATCGGGTGTTGGAGTTACCCAAGATGACACGCTTTGCGTTGGCGATAGATTTTGTTGCGGCGGTTGAGCGCCTTGGGCTAAGCGAGGTGTTAGCGGCGGAGGGCATTAGCTTTGCCAGCACGCAAGACGTGCACAACGATGCGCGGATAAATGCGCAAAAGCTGTTCCGTTGGCTTGGCCAGTACGAGGGCCAACATCCGCAGGCGGATCGCTTGTTTCATGTTGAGCAAGCATTGGTGGCGGCGCTGCCCGAGCATTTACGGGTGCAGTATCTCAACGATGTATTTAGTTGCACTGGGGTGACGGTCATTGCCGACCGCATGAATGATGGCCATGTGTTGCATGTGGCCGATATGGCGGCATCGTTAACCAAAGAGAACGCCGAGGCGCAAGTGGCGGTGATCCATTTGGGCAGTGAACCCAAGCGCGAGCAGTTAGTGGCGGCGCACCGTGAGTTAAAAGAGTCGGCGGCGACCACGCAAGCGAGCATGGCGGCGTTAGAGCTGGCGTACCCGTATTTAGCGAGTCATGGCGGTAAGGCGGCGCAATACGCGGCCGAGAAGTGACCGCGATGCCGCAATCGAACCTAAACATCAATGTTATCGCCAGCGCTAAAACCGAGTTGCATCAGCAGTTGGTCCGCTTGGGCGACATGATCGGCGACGGTTTGCACTTAGAACCCGATGGCAAATGGATTGCGAAAGAGTATGTGAAAGTGGCGCGGGCGTTAGGTTATCGGCCTAAACGTGCTAATCACAGCGCACAGATTAATGCGGTAATGCTTAAGCGGGTAGCTGATGTGCCGTGTGGCCAGTGCGGTTTGGCTTTAAAGCAAACTAAGTCGGGCTCAAAACGCGCCGTGTGTGCCAATGGGCATAAGTGGCAGTTGTTGAAATGACTTGTTGAAATGAGTTGTTGAAATAAAAAAAGGAGTGAATGACATGTTCACAAATCAGTTAAGTGATAACTGGGCGCGTAAAAAAACGCCGTTATCCCGATGCCCGCCACAGTTTGGCGACCGATGCGGGCTTGATACCTAAGATCATGAAGTGAGGAGGATAACGATGTTTGATCCTGAATGTTTAATTTGTTGTTTGGAGGGCGGCGCCGCGTGTTCGGTACATGGGCAAGTTCGCAGTGCTGATGGGCCCGTCGTAACCGCGCTTACCGAGATGGAAACCGCGCAAGTGACATTACTCATGATGCAGGCAAAGCAGTTAATGCTTAAGGCGATGGCGCTTAAAGCTAAGTCGAACATGCCTAATAGCACTCAGCCTAACGTCAAAGATCCTAGCGCGGCAACCTCTGAACGGGCCCCGTTAAGTGGCGTGAACATGGGCAAAGACATTGCCTGTTTTCATGGGCAGACCACGGCGGAGTTGTTTAAGCGAACGCAGGTGGGCCGAATGGTTGAGGTGTTAAGGAACTGCGATGAATTACAGCATAGTCGCCCCGAGCGTTGGGCGGTTATCGCGACCGACATCGTGGATAAGGCGTTACTGGGCAGTAGTAAGCAGTTGTTGCTGCCGACGGTGAGCATTGATTGGATTATGAATTATCTGCTGATGGAAGAACAACGCGCGGAACGTTCTATTGCGCTATTGGCGGCGGATGTAGGCGCGACCGATGCGAGTGCGGTTGATATGAGTGCAGCTAATGTGAATGCCATCGTGACAAGCCGCAACGAGCACATTAAACGGCGTGATTTTTTTAGCCAGTTGCGTAGTAACTTGGCGCACGAGGTTTACTTGCTTGGCAGTGAAGGCGAGCGAGCGGAGGGCAACGGGGCGCATTGAGGTGACCCGTTGCTGTAGACATAAGAAAGCCCGCTGAAGTTTTGGCGACGAACGCGGGCTTAATACCTAAAGTGAGGCAATATCATGTTACTGAAGCATGGGGTTTGCGTCAATTCGAGTTTGTGGGTTGCTCTGTTTGGGGGTGACTTATGAGTATGGAATTGATGGTAAAAGCGATGAAGGCCAAGGTGGGTAATCCACTGCGCAAGCTGGTGTTGATCAAGCTTGCTGATAACGCCAATGACCAAGGCGAATGCTGGCCGAGTTACGAGTATATTTCGCAGGCTTGTGAGATAAGCGAGCGGTCGGCGATTAACCACATTAATGCGCTGGTTGACGTCGGACTGGTGCGCAAAATTACCCGCAAGAGTGAGCATAAACGCAATACATCCAACCTGTATATTTTGGACTTTTCATCGTGTGTTCTGAGTGATAAACCTGCTCAAACCCTACCTTTTACTGAGGGTGCAGCAAATTCACCCCTAGAAAATACTGAGGGTGCAGCAGATTCACCCCTAGAAAATATTGGGGGTGCAGCAGATTCACCCCTAGCCAATTTTGAGGGTGCAGCAAATGCACCCATGGGTGCAGGAGATTCACCCTCTGAGGGTGCAGGAGCTGCACCCAGAATCTGTCACTCTTTTGAACCTATCAAAGAATCTTTAAAAGACTCTTGTCCAGCAACGAGTGCTAAGTCGGTTTTCAATGCGTTTTTCAAAGCCTATCCCGCCCATCGCAAAGGCGGCTCGGACTCGGCTGCATGGAAAGCGTGGAAGGCCGAAAAGCTGACTGATGCCGATTGTGTGTTGGCGGTGAGCTGGTTGAAGGAGGCTGCGGCGCTGGATATCAGTTGGGGCTTTAGCGCTAACGGCCAGTTTGTGCTCGGTATTACCAAGTCTATCCGCGAACGCCACTGGCTGACGCCGTTGCCAAGACCAATGGCCGCGGCAGTTGGGCAAGTGGATTGGAGTTATGCGGTGTATGACCCTGAGGACCCTTTGATATGACGGCCAACCAAAATGCGAGCATGAAATCACTGCAGACCTTAATCCGCCAGCCGCTGGTTGGGCAGGGGCGTGTTAGCCAACCTGAGCCCACGGCAATGGATATGGCGATTGTGGACAGCGTGTTTAGCAAGTTGCGGGTGTTGTTTCCTGTGAGTGCGCCGCGGCCTGAGGACGAAGCGACCCACAAAGCCGAGTGGCTTAAAACCTTGGCGGCGCAGGGGATTGCCAGCCGCGAGCAAGTGCAAGCGGGGCTGAATCGCGCTAGACGCGAGCAGGGCGATAGGCAGTTTTGGCCGACACCGCGTCAGTTTGCGCTTTGGTGCCAACCTACGGCCTGTGATTTGGGATTGCCCAAGTTGGAAGCCGCGTTCAAGGAGGCAACCCGCCATTACCATCACCCTGATAAGCATACGTGGAGCCATGATGTGGTGCGTTTAGCGGTACGTGAGACAGGCAGTTGGATGTTTGCGACTGGGCTCGAAAAGGACGTGTTGATGACCTTTGAGCGTAATTACACAGTGCTGTGCCGCCGCTTTAGCCGTGGCGAGTTGACCGATGTTGAATTGCCAAAGGCATTACCTGAAACGGTGACGCGGCCCACTGAGGCGGCCAAGGCGAAATCAATTATTGCCAATTTACGGGCAAACTTTGGGCTTAAGGGGGCAAACGATGGCAACTAAACCACTGACTCAGCGCGAACGCTTGATGCGCATCATCACCGGCAAACGGTTTTGGACCCTGTTTGAAATCCAGCAAGAGAGCTTTAACCGCTTTGGGGTTCACGACAGTGAGACAGCCTTAAGTGCGCGGTTTCGGGATATGCCGATGAATCAGCGAGTGAAGCGCATACGCTCGGGTACCCATCACACCTTTGAATATCGGTTGGAGGGATAGATGGCGCAGGTGATGACAGCAACAGGCGTAGAGCAAGGCAAGTTGAACGATGCGGTGTTGCGCCGTTGGTTGCGGGCAGGGATAACGCGGGACTTTCGGGACACGCAGTTTCCGGCGGTGCGGTTACGGGCCTCGACCGATAGACGCCAAGCCTCGGTGTATTTAGTGATGAACGAAGCGGGCAAAACCGTGTGGCAAAAGCAGGGCGTGTGGCCAGTGATGTGCTTGAAGACCTTTTTAGCGGAGTTACCCAGCTTGCTCGCCAAACGCAGCATGGGCCAAACGGTCATAAGCAACGAATTTACCACGGTAGCGCAATTGCTGGCGTGGTTTGTAACCCATGTGGAATGCAACCGCACCTTAAGCAACAGCTGGCGCAGTAACTGTAAATCGTTAGTGAGTAAACATCTCAGTGGCTGCTTTGGTGGGTTACCACTCAATGAGCTGAACTTTATCGCAGTGGACAGTTATTTAATCAAACCCATGTTGGCGCAGGGCTACTCGGCCAATTACATCAAAGCGGCGGTGAAAGTGTTAAAGCGGGCGTTATCGGTTGCGGCCGATTTACGGGTGTTAGACACCAATAGCTTGGCGGGGTATCGGGTGCAAATGAGTTTGAAGATGCCCCCTTTGGTGGGCACGCAATTAAGCGAGTCGGACGTGGGCCCGTTATTCAGCGCCCTACGGAATGCAGCAAGACCGGTGGCGATGCTGTTTGTGCTGATGCTGATGTTCGGTACCCGCATAGGTGAAACCCGTTTAGCACGTTGGGACCACTTTGCCGGCGATTACTGGTTTATTCCCGCTGAGAATGCCAAGAACCGCCAAGAGCATCGCTTACCGATGACGCCCACAGCCAAGAAGCTCATTACCCATTACGCCCAGTGGCAATACACGCATGTGGGCAAGCGGGCGTTTTTGTTCCCAGGCGAAGTGGGGCCGGTGAGCATTCGCACGGCGCAGTATTGGAGTGAAACGATTCGGTTTAAGGCGTTTACCTCGCATGCGCTGCGCAAACTGTGCCGCACCATTATTGCCGACATGGGCGTAGATACCATGGTGGGTGAGCGGATTTTGAATCACACCTTGCCGTTACTGCTGCGCACTTACGTCAACAGCACCTTAGATAAGGGCATGCTGATGGCGTTGGATGCCTACCATGCGCACTTAATCACGCTGGGGTTTGATGATGTGGCGCCCGAGATTATGCGCCAATCGACCACTGAGCCGAGTGAGCCAGACGAGCCAATGTTAGTGGGGTGGTTATGACGCTAATAATAACAATATCAATTAGCACAACTGGGTTATGGACTTCACGCAGGAGGATTTATGGCTAATCGCGCCGCGGATGTATTGAAAGTAGGGCGCCGTTTACGGGGCATGACCCAAGACGAAGTGGCTGAGATTTACGGCATTAGCCGCAACACTTACCAACGTTGGGAAAATGGCCGTACTACTGCGCCCTATGACGATGTGACATCGATATGCCTTGATGTGTTTAAGCTTTCGATTGAGAAGATAAATGAGGTGGCCAATGGGCTTTAGCGATGAACCCGAGCAGAGGATGAACATTAAGGCGTTGCGGTTAGGGCTGTATCGCTGGGGCCGTTATTGGGTACACCAAGAATTGGGCAAGGGGTTTTCAAACCGCAGCGCCTGCGACCGTTTAGGCGAAGCCTTGGGCGGCGGCAACTTAAAGCACGAACTCAACGTGCCTGCCCATGTCGCCCATTTTGACCACCTCGTTGAGCAGCTATCCATTAACTGTAAACGCGCCATTCGCGCCCATTACCTGTGTAAAGAGCAGTGGGCTTTAATGGGATTTGACAGCAAAAAGTCTTACATCTTCTGGCTAAGAAAAGCCGAAATGGCACTGCTAGATAGGATGAATTAGAAGGAACGCCCTCTTACGAGGGCTGGCGGGTTAGACGGTTGTCCACCAAGACTACTAACCCGTTGACCGGATTTTATCAAAGGTTCGGCCCGTTATCTCGGTAAATGGATAGTGTGCCGCGTATTTATTATCGGGCTGTTCTCACCGATTTGTATGAGCTTAAAGTTCTGAGTTGCTGTATCGGGCTGTTTTTTAGACTGTAGTGACATTGTTATTTTCAAACAGAAAAGTGCGTTCGTACACATCGACACTCCCTTGGTAAGTGTTGGCGATGCCAAAGTAATTGATCCAGCTTTGCATGTGCTCTTTTATGATCTGTCTATTGAACGCGATATACAGAGCATATATATCCTTGTTGGAAAGTGGTCGGTGAACTCTCTGAACGGTGAATAAAATAGATAAGGAGACATGTACACACAAAAGAAACAAAGTGGTTCTATCGCAGAATTATGAACTCTACTAGAGGGCAGTGAATCATGCTAGGTAAGTCAGACTCACTGAAAACGTATGACTGAGTGCGCAGTTATGGTTAGTTAACATGACTCCGTTAAATAGTTTATCGTCTAGGTTTAGTTTGCTTTACCCAGAGCCAAAGACCACTCAGCGATACCAACAACAATGCCAATCCGAAAATATCCCATATCCATATGGCGTAGGCTCCAAATAAGCGGCCGCTATGTAGATCTAGCATCACTCTTCCCCAGTTGAGGTTTGCGCTGCGGGCGTATTGAATCAAATCAGCATCTACTGAATCCTTTGGCGTAACCCAATGCAACGGCGCTAATGGCTGCGCAGGTATCCAATCGATAAGATTTTCATCAGCTTGATAATAGCCTGAAGTGGTTTTAAGCCAAACACGATTGACTGTTGCGAGACGAGTTGCATCGAGAGTGAACGACTCTATGGCTAAGGCCTCTAAACCCTTTGGTAAACCTGTGCTGCTATTTTGAGTTTCCTGTAAGTGCCCTTGGCTATCAAACAGATAAAGTTGATCATTATCAATAGCTATCAATAGATTAGATAAAAATGCCGCACTAATTAATTGGCTTTGAGCCTCGAGTATTGGTTCATACCCTAGCCAAAGTCGGTTATCTGTGACAAATAGCGGCTGGACTTGACTGCCAAATTGGGCAATATGATGGGGGGGCGTAATCCCGTAATAATCCAACAACCACGTTTGTTGCACAGGGGATTTATTCAGCTGCAGTGCTTGGCTGTGATTGATAGCTACACCCGTCACGACGAGCAATAGGATAAATAAACAGCTTAAGATACCCAGCCTACGGTGCCAAGGGCGAAGTGCGCGGGCAAGTTTGTAGCGAATAGTCGGTATTGTTTGTGATTTGTGCTTTCGAGTCATAGTTACATTTACGTCTGGTTAGTTGACTATTATTGACTCATTTCGGCTTTGGTAACATGGTTATGGAGCCATAAAGCAATACGAGATAGTTTCGTCAAGGCTCTGACCGAAAGGGTGGCACCAGTAATACCGTCAATATGCTGATCGAGTTGTGTTTGGTCGTCGAGTTTGGCTGATTTGAATTGATCCGTAAAGAAATCATGGCGAACTTCATCGCCTCGGCTTTCACGATAGACCAATACCTTCGTTCTGACGATGGCTTCATCTTTAATATGGATCCCGACGGTGATTGGTGCTTCTTTGCCTATTTCATCTAAAATCCACACGGTTTCATTGTCTTGCTGCCAATAACGAATGCGCATCTTATTGAAACTATGGGCAAGTATCGATTCGATAACCTGCTTCGCATGATCATCAACCCAAAAGACCTTAGTTGTGCCTTTATTGCCATTAAACGCCTGTTGAATAAAAGCATCGGTACTTTGATATTCGACGGCGCTTAGCCGCAGAGGGCATACCGCGAGTAATAATATCGCTAGGCTGCTAATCAATGAGCTGCCAAGGCGCTGGCTCACCTTTGTCAGTGCTGCGAAAAATGTGCCCATAATAACCTTCAAAAATAACGAATAAAGTCACACATCTGCAGATGTGTGACTTGACGAAAGTGAGAAACAAAGTTTAGAACTGGTAACCCACGCCTAAGTTGAAACCGTCGGCGTCTTTAGCACCGCCCGCTTTTTCATAATCGGCTTTAAATACCACGTTTTCATGTAACCAGTAATTCACACCAATATTAGTTTGGGTGATTTCGGTGTCAACATCATTGCCAGCCTTGTTATCCCACGCATTGTAACGGGCAAAGACACCAAAGCTTTCGTTGAAGCGATATGAAGGCTCAATGTAATAGCCTTTCTGCTTATCTTGTCCTAGGGCTTCTGCCTCTTTGCCATCGATATCCCATTGAGCATAAAGTGCTTTAATGGTGAAGTTTTGAATGCTGTAGATAGCGTGCGCGGTTAACAGTGTGGCCGATGCCGTATCGACATCCGCAGCCCCTTGGGTTAAATCAGATTGATATTGTGCAGAAGCAGCCAGCTCTAAACCGGGCACAGCCGTGTATTTCACGCGGGCGGTATAGGCTAAATCTTCACCCTTAGCGTTAGATACTTTTTGGCGACCGCTACGAATATTAAATGCTTTGTCGCCCGTTGTGGCAACAGCAAGACCGCTAGTCACTGCGGTATCAAATGCAAGGCCAGGTGCCGCTTTAATATTTAACGCTAAACCCGCCTCCCACCAAGTAGCAGGGATGATGTCAGCTTCAACCGGATTACGCTCAACACCGTAAAATGCAGGTGGCTCGTGGGTTTCGTTGATAATACCGACAGGCATCAGGAATAAACCCGCTTTACCCGTGAAGCTCTGGTTAAAATCATGCTCGATATAGGCTTGTTCTATCTCGACTTCCCCCTTTTTACCTTCGCCAGCCAATGCATGTTCCACTTCTAGCTCAGAGAAAAAACGGGTTTTCTCAGTAAATTCATGGCCAACGAACAACACAAAACGATGAAAATCGAATTCTTTTTTGTCTTTGCCTTTAATGTTGTCTGAAATGTTGTTGTAGTGCAGTTCGCCATAACCACCAATAGTCGTTGCACTCTTACTTGAGCCAGTTTCTTCAACGGCATCGGCGGTTTTTTCTACGCGTTTTTCAGTTTCTTCTAAGCGTTTTTCAAGATCCTGCAGCACTTGCTGTTGCTGCTCAATTACTTTACGCAGTTCTTGTGTTTCATTCGTCGCGAGCGCCTGATGGCTAGCAAAGAGGCTCAATAGCGCAGTAGCAAGTAGTGTTTTTTTCATTATTTCCCCTGAAATGGTTACAATTTGTAAATGTATGTAAAAATTGTTAGAGATTTTACACATTGGTTTAAATAATGCAAACAATTCGCATTTGGATTTATGATTTAGATCAATTCTTATTTAATTTGAGTTCGGTTTAATAAGTTATAACTGCAATAGCATTCAACTCTGTGTTAGTGATATTCAGTTGTGGCTTATTGTCATTAAATTGATAAGCGATCTGCACCGCTTCATATAGAGCACATCACGTGCTCTGGCTGTAAATAAAAAGTTTCAGCCAGTGGCTGAAACTTCATCTCTGCATCAAAACACAAGCTGGAAGTTGATATTCGCGTTCGAGGATATTGATTAAGTCAGAAAGCTGTTTTACATCTGTTTAAGATTTATCGCAGTGAATTGACATATCACGCAGTTCAAGCAATTTTTGCTCAAGATTACTTCATAGGTATCTACCAGTGGAAATCAGTCTTTTTATGTGTGTTTTAGTAGCCTGATAATGTTGTAGTTTCACCAATGGTTTTATATCAGATACTGCTAAAAAGTGGGTAATACCGCGATGAGATTGAAAGCCTGCTATGACGCAGTTTATGATTATAAGCGATGACTGTATATCGTTCTGATAAAGCCTCTTACACAGACGATTTTATAGTCTCGCCTTTTGCATGAGCCATTTACCTGTAGGTTTCATAGTGGGTGTAGAGTATGAAGCCAAGCAGAATCCCCAATCCCATTTGGCTTCATTTACTCTTTGATTAACTCTTTTTTGAGAGCATCTTAAAACTGATAGCTCACGCCGACATTCATTGTCGTCCCTAAGCCTTTAGTGTTGTAGCCTATAAAGGTAAAAGATTGCGAGCGGGCAGAATAGTAATCTTCGTTGAACAGGTTTTCCACACCAAGGGATAAAGTCCAATCATTTATTTGGTAGCTACTGCTCAAATTGACAATGTTGTAATGCTCAACGGGGCCTTGGCTGCCAACATATGCACCATTAATTGGCTCGAATCGGTCGCGATCGCCGATATATAAATAGGCAAGGCTAATATTGCTGTTGTCTGTTGGTTGCCAATCTAAGGTAGCGGTAAATTTAGGTGGTGAGATGATTTGCCCGTCTAAATACTCATCTTTTTCGGTATCTTTACCTTCGACAAAACTATAGCTCATGCCAGTGCTGAGATTGTCTAACCAAGCGTAACTGACTTGTGCTTCGTAACCCCAAATTTCTTGCGGGGCACGAATAGGAACATAGGCACCTGATACTGCGTCGTATTTGCTGCTGGTGCCGAGTTCTGATTCGCTGAAAAAGGCCGCTAGCTCATAGGAAAAGGCATCAACATAGCCTGAAATGCCTATCTCATAGTTATCAATAATGGCTGCCTGTGATTTGATTAAGGCGATATCATTGACTGCCGCAGCGCGTAACAACAAACCAAGATCAGAAATATCTGCTCCTTGGGAATAACTGATAAACGGGCTAGCAAAGCTGCTGCCTGTATAACGTAACCCTAAGTTATAGGTGGTGGCGTTAAAGCCGAGATCGCCTCCTTTAACATCAATCGATTCGGTACATTGAGTCGCACTCGCACACAGTTTTAACGTACTGTAATCTTTAACACTTAAATCCACACTATCCTGACGAACTCCCGCCTTAATGACCCAATCATCAAATATCACCCATTTAGTTTGCAGATAGAAAGCAAGATTGGTCATGTCCATTTCAGGTACCCAAATACGGCCATCTTCAAGGGGCTGGCTGCTGATATCCTGCAAAGCATCGACCCCATAAACAAAATTAGTGACTATGTTGTCCCAATCGACCTCGGTATTAAAGTTGGCGCGTAAGCCAATTTTTTCAGACAGAATAATCGATTGCCCACCGCTGTATCCTTCTGATGGATTAGCGAGTGAGGAAGAGAAGAAAAACATGTTATCAATTTTTTGGCCGTAGGCGTCTAACACCATTTGTGTGCTATCTAATAATGCATCGTCCACATACTTCAAGGTAACGTTATGGTTACCCTTAGGTCCCTGTGGTTCGCCGAGTTTAGGCTTGCCTGAGGTATCTTTAATGGCGTAGGTTTTAACGCCAGAATTGATACTGCCACTGACATCAACTAAGTCTGCATCCTGTTGTGCTTCGTAGTAGTTGTAGGTGAATTGCAATGACTTTGCGTCAGTAAACTGGTATTGCAATTTGGTAAATAGGTTTTGTGTTTTCGTTTCGGATAATCCATAAACTAGGCCTGGTACGTCACCTTCTGCATCACGCTGTAGGCCCGTTTCTTCGGTCACAGCATTTAATACATAACTGAACTTTTCAAGTGAGCCATCCACTCCAGCATTAAAGCGATAGCCAGCGCTGTCTTCAAATTTGACTGTGCTGAATTTACTCGAGGCACCAAGATTCACTTGTGCTTTACTGTCGCCAGGTTTCTTGGTGATGTAGTTGATAATACCGCCTGCTGCACCATTACCGTAAATCGAGGTTGCACCTTTAATGACTTCGATACGCTCTATGGCGTTCGCATCCACTGAGCGCATATCAAGCGAGCCATTACGCAATGGTGTCGATTGCGGTACACCATCAATCAGTATGAGTGCCTTACGGCCACGTAACGTTTGTCCTGCATTACTTGAGGTTCCTGAAGATGGCGCTAAGCCAGGGACTCGCATTGCTAGAATATTCTGTAGCTCAGAACTGACCTTGAGGTCTTGGTTAAGCGTGGCGTTATCAATTAAGGTGACAGATGAGGGGACTTCATCAATACGCTCCACGACGCGACTTCCTGAGATAATCAGGCGTTCAATATTTGCAGGTGGCGTGGTAGAGGTCACTGGTGTGGTGGCAAAGGCCATACCTGAGAATAACACTGAACCAACTAAGGCATAACGTATTGAAGCTGCACAGGGGGTGAGCGCGAGTCGCATAGTAAATCCTATATAAGTGAAAACGGAATAAAACCTAGCATTGAGTCCAACCAAAGACTTATGCACCAAGCAAGAAGGGCACGAATGATAATTATTACTGAAAAGTTTTGCGGGTTATTTACATTTTTTAATTTTTATGGAGATTAATCTTTTTCTGTCATGGTGATGGTAAAAATAATGTTGAGTCACTTTAATTGGGTTGCATCGACTTACATTTGGCTTATCGGCCCTAGCTCAGTAAAATCTTTCCATTAGTAGAGCCCGTTTGGCTCAAGGATCTTCACGCCCGTCATGGGATTTAAAGAGTACCAGATGAAATCAATGCGTTTAGGCTTAGTGGGTTTGGCAGTCGTGCTCGGATTATCGGCCTGTGCGACCACGCAATCGTCGATGGGTCGTGGGTAGACTTGCACTTTTCTGCGACGCAGATAAGTATGACGAAGGTCAAAAAACGTAGACATTGCTGAAGTCAATTCTAACTAAATGGCCAAATTAACCGTACATCTTAAATACGAAACCAAACAATGGAACGAAAAATGCCACTTACACAGAGAATTTTATAGTCTCAAATCTGATTTATTGATGCGGTTAAAGGCAGATGTAAGGTGAAGCAGGTTCCTTGACCTTCTGCTGAGCTGGCCATCAGGGAACCACCCAGTATGCCCACTACAATATTTCGGCAAATAGAAAGCCCTAGCCCCGAACCACCCGAGCCAAGTTTAGTGGTGAAGAAAGGCTGCCATATGCGCGCTAAAATAACTTCGCTCATACCCTTGCCGTTATCGATCACATAAATAGTAACGTAGTCGTCTTTTATTTCAGCGCTTATGGTGATTGTGCCACTGTCGGTTGGTTCGAAGGCATGTACTGCTGCATTGTGTAGTAGATTTGAGATTACTTGCCCAAGCGCCCCAGGGTAACCATCGCAACTAATTTCAGGGCTGATAGTGTTTTCGAAGGTCCATTTTACGTTTTTATGGGCGGTACGTAACATAGTGATATGATCATTAGCGACGTCGTGTAGCTTAAAGATACGACGCTGCTCGGATGTTTGGTCTACTGATATGTTTTTAAAACTGGCGATGAGGTTGGCCGCACGCAAGCAGGAGCGTAAAATCATGGGTGTGCCTTGGCTACAGTGCTCAATATAATTATCGAATGTTGAACGGAGCATCTTGCCGTCTTTAATTTGTGCCGCTATATCTTTAGTATTGGCTTCTAGCGCAGAGGCTGCCGTTACGGCAATGCCGATAGGAGTATTTAGTTCGTGGGCAACCCCAGCAACTAATGCTCCGAGAGAGGCGAGTCGTTCTGACTCCATTAAAGCATGCTCAGCTTTTTTTAGCTCCGCTTGCTGTCGCTCACGGTCAATCTCAATTTCAGTGAGGCGCTTTTCTGCGCGTGCAATACAGCCTGCAATGCTAGCTTCTAACCCACCATGAACGCTAAGTGCATCTACATACTCGCCATGACCGAGGTGCGATATATGTTTTTCAATGGTGCCCAGAGATGCACCGAGAATACGTTGTAATGCCCATGCCGCTAAACCAATAGTGAGTGCCGATAAAATGGCTAGTAAGGTGAGCCAATATTGTAGAGCAGTTGCAGTTTGTAAATGAGACTGCACGTTAAGTTGCGTGCGTTCATCCAGTGCTACGGTGAAATTTAAAATAGGTAACATAATGCCGGCTTTGGCTTTTTGATAATCGTTTGAGTGAATAATGGTAATGGCCTGCCAGCTTTGTGTTTGTCCATTACTTGTTGCTTGCTCGCGAAGTACCATTGCTTGGCGCTCCAAATTAACAAGAGCGTCAGAGCTATCTTTGGCAGCGTTAAGTAAACTGAATTCATGCTCGGTGACATCGGCCTGACGCATTAAATCCGTTAACTTTGCAGCAGTACTTAGTGGGCGAGGCCTTTTATCAGACTCAAGAACTAAATCCCAGTATATAGAAGAGTAATTTTCAGGACGCGGCACTAGACCATCACGAATGTCGAGTACTTCCTGAAATTGTTTCTTATACATAGGGTTACCTGTCACCACGTATAAGCGAACCATGCGAGTAAGATCATTAGATGTTTGCCGTAGCTCATCAGCTAAGTGAAGAGAATGCTCGCGATTGAGCTGGGCCTTATCAATTGCGAGCCTAGAGTCCATATACAAATAGAACGTTATAGACATGGCCAAAAGTAATAAAAATGCGGCAGCCAATGTGGCATAGAATACGCTCAATGCATGGGGCTTTTTCATTGTGGATATCCAATCAATGTTTGCCAAGGCCATAGTATTCACACAACACTGGCGGGAGTCGTTTTTCTGTGACTAAAGCTAAAATAGCTTGCACCACAAGAGGATCAAACTGGCTGCTGCTGCGACCGAGGATATAGTCTATTGCCTGATTAAGGGGCCAAGCGGTTTTGTATGGGCGCTCACTCATTAAGGCATCAAATACATCAACCACAGCTACAATGCGTGCACTGAGTGAGATTTGCTCTCCAGATAATCCTCTTGGATAGCCGTTGCCGTCAAAGTATTCATGATGGCCGCCGGCAATTTCAGCTGCGATAGAAAAATAATTTCTGCCTTGTATCAATTCGGATGCTTTAAATAGAATATCTTCACCCATGCGGGCATGTGTTTCCATGATGGTGCGCTCGTCACT
Source organism: Shewanella sp. SP1S2-4 (assembly GCF_031932075.1). NCBI lineage: Bacteria > Pseudomonadati > Pseudomonadota > Gammaproteobacteria > Alteromonadales > Shewanellaceae > Shewanella > Shewanella sp. SP1S2-4. The sequence goes on along the minus strand of NZ_JAUOET010000010.1, from coordinate 71,196 downwards.
ATCTAGTTTGCCTTTTTTTTGCAAGATGCAATCTGGAATGCCTATTTTACCTATGTCGTGGAGAATACTCGCCCAACCTACTTTTGATAAAAAGCCCTGAGTCAGCTCGTCTGTAAAATGTCCATTTTGCAATAGTTCATTAGCAATTGCCTCAGTCAAATCACGTACGCGTAACACATGCAATCCTGTGTCTTCATCCTTATGTTCGGCTAAGCTCGCCATGGCTACAACGCTGGCTTCCTGTGATTTTTTAAGCTGACCAAATAAATGATAATTGTCGTAGGCCGCTGACATGCGCTCACAAAATATTTCAAGCAATGCTTGTTCTGCAGCGTCAATTTCATATATGGGGGAGAAGTATATAAAGAATATGTGTCCGTTGTGTGCGGGGATGCAAAGCACGTCGTGAGGGTGTAGAAAAACGGATTTTTGGTTTTGGTGGGCTAATGCTATGTTGTGGGTTAACTCAGGCTGATTAATAAGACCTTGCTCATCGGCCTCAAGCGTTTCATACAGTCCAGTGGTAGCTATTATGGTTAACCGTTCTGGTGTATCTGGTTGCATGCCTTTGGCCATCACCAGGATGCCTTCTGGGGGGAACTTTAGCAGTACGCTAATTTGATCAAGTATACCTGAGGCAAACTGTTTCAGAGATGAAATGCGGTACAGGCTCGATGTGCCCTCTAAAATTTTCATCAGGCCGATGCGGTTTTCCTCGAGAGACCAAAGACTGTCATAGGCGCGCAGCGAAGAGATCACCACAGTGAATAGTTTTTCCGCTGTTAATTCTGTTTTTAATTTATAGTCGTTAATATCGTAGTCAACGATAACGCTTTTCTCAGGGGCATAGCCAGGTTGGCCAGTACGTAACACAATACGGACCATGTGATTACCTAATTCATTTCTGATCCATTTAACTAGCTTGAGGCCGGCGTCATCCGTCTCCATCACCACATCAAGCAATATAAGTGCGAGGTCAGTTGAATGGCTTATTATTTCGATCGCCTCGCTGGCAGAGTAGGCGTGTTGTACATTAAGTGTCTTGTTTTTATAGGTGAAGCTGTTTAACGTTAATCTGGTAACGTTGACGATATCAGGCTCATCATCTACCACTAATACATTCCACACTCGTTGGTGGTTTTTTTCTTTTGTTTCACAGGTGTCTTCGGTTAGCCAATCATTGAGAAAATCACTCATGTGGAAAGCCTCATTACTTACGAGTAGTTTGAGTTTGATAGTTATTGCCTAACCTGATGTATTGAGTCCGGTAGAGGTCCTATTTGGGTTTATCCGTGACTTGTTGTCCATCTTTCAATTCCACGTTGTTGCCTAAGATTGCAAGCAGGTCAATCCTTTGAGCCTTTTCCTGTTTTCTATGCCAACTCAAGCAGTTTGAAGACCATCGTTAAAGTTACTATCCCATATTTTGTATTTATTTTTTATGAGTGGTTAAATGACTTGGTGGTTTTTATTTGTATTTGAAGTGTAATGTATTTGTATATTTTTGGTTTAATTTGTTGAATAAATATGGTCACCCTCGCGGTTTTTTTCAAGGTAGCTGTCACTCTTGCTCAAATATTAAGCAGCTATTCTATTGGTGCTTTATTTGGGTTTAGGGTCACGGCTCCAAAAGCCTCACAGATAGGTGGGAATAAGGGGATAGGTGATAATTGACCTAGTGGTTTTAAATAGAGCTAGACGCTACTGAAAAATAAAGCGCAAAACCGCTAGGTTTCGACTCATATGATATTTCGGGACAGATCTTGTATGTAGCGCCTCACATTAGCTTAGTTACTGCAAAATCTGATAAGCAAGATGCAAACAAACTTCTTCCCTAGCAAATTTGGGGGCATAAACGTGCCAGAACTGATTGGCCTGGCATGAGTTTGGACCAAAGCGCGTGAGCCCGAAGCTCGCGCAAAATAGCAGAGTTTTAGAACGTGAATCAGACTAGGGAAGTTTGATTCACTGTAACGGTTTATCAAATCCCTCATGATCAGGCAACAAATGGCTGAACTTCGAGCGATGGCAAACTTTGGGTAGAAGTGGGTTAAAGCCATCTGTCGGATCCGGCATAAATAGGGCTGATATAGACTTGTTGAGCGACGATGACGAGTGTGAATATCGCACGTTTTCTTGGCATTAGTTGTTATAGTAATATTGCGTAGCGATAGGGGTATTACACCATTAAACTTCAACAGTTCTTCGATGCGGCCTAGATAATCCCTAGATCTCCTTAAAAAGTTGGGAGCACTCAAACCCATGCATCAGTAAGGCTACAGGCGAGTCGTTGCATCAACCCTAGATGAGGATGCAACGGCGTGTTTTTATTGCTTCTGTGTTAACGCTTTAGGGCGTGAAGGGGAGGGCGAAATGCGGGGTTTTTGGCTGTTTTTGGTGAATTGATGGCGCCCAAATGGATCTTTCTATTCGGCTCACGGTTTCGGTCGTTGCCTCATTGCCCAGGGTAAATAATACCAATCGTATTCACTGGATTGGCGGAACACAAGCCTAAGTATTAGCAGCATAAAAAAACCAGCACGAGTGCTGGTTTTTACTGTTAGAAGATTAGCGTTTGCACTTTAGGTGATTATTTACCTGAACAGCCGTAGGTGGTGAGGTAGGTATCAGCCGCCTTCGCGTTGACAATACCGTAACCAAAATAGACATCTTTCCCTGGGGTACCCGCATCCATTGCGGTCGCTTTTAGCGCGTTACGTATCTGGGTGCCAGTACATTCTGAATGGTTAGACCATACCAGTGCCGCCATACCCGATACCGCTGGTGTTGCCATAGAGGTACCGCTCATAAAGCCGTAATCGCTGCCACCAATAGAGACAGTGATATTCTGTGCTGCTAATAAGGCCGCTTTGTCTTCTAGGGCTGCGCCAACGGCAGGGATAGACGTCGCATTCGTGTCACCTAAGGTGGCGTATAACATGCCTGATTCATTGTTAACTATGACAGCAGCAACCCCGCCCGAGTTTTCACAGTTCAGTACTTTATCGTGGAAGGAAATGACGCCACGATCGATAATACATACCTTACCATTCGCATTTGCATCAGTGGCTTGTGCCGTACCCATGAAATAAGTGTCTGCCGACGCTGCACCTAGGTTTTCCATCGCAGAGGAGGCGACTGTTGCACCATCTGCCGTGACAGATGCCGCGGTTGCCATGCCTGCTGGGTATGTCGATAGGGTATCAACGCCACCGGCTGTGACTTCAACACAGATACCGTCGTTATTGGTCGCTCTCTTGCCACGACCGCTTAGACAGGTTGGGAACTGTGAGAAATCGGCAATATTATTATCGGCATCGTTGGCGCCAATCATCATGACGGATGGGTAACCCGCAGGATAGGAGCGCACAGAATTAGCGTCATTACCCGCAGCTGCAACCACTAAGCCCCCCGCGGCAGTAAAGGCGTCGAAGGCATTCTTTTCGGTATTGTTGGCACCACCACCGCCTAAGCTCATGCTGATGATATTCGCGCCCGCATTGCTACATTTATTAGCCGCATAGGCCAAGTCTGATGAATAGCCCCAGCCAGAGGCATTAAATACTTTCACTATGTGCATTGCTACGCCTGGCGCCATACCAATGACACCCATATTGTTATTTGCCGAACCTATGGTTCCAGCGACGTGGGTACCATGTGGACCGCCATTTTGAAACCAGTTACCTGTACCTGAGTCGTTGTCACCCGTGATATTGTTCCAGTCAAAATCTGGGTTTGAGTTATCTAAACCTGAGTCTATGACACACACTTTCATGCCCGCACTTGGGTTAAGGGCCACTTGATTCGCACGGGATTGATAAATGGCGTATGGGGTGACCTGTGCCGTCATTGGGTTGCCCACACTATCCTTATACAAGGACATAGGGTAGCGACGAAGATCTTCTTCAATCAGCGTGATATGTGGATTATTGAGTAGGCCTTTTACCTGTGCTAGGTCTTTGCCTGTAAAAGTGGCTGCAATAAATTGGTCGCCTTCGAGCTTAATGTCACCGCCTAACTTTTTTGCTAGCGCTTTAACTACGCCCTTATGTCCAGCTTCAACTTGAATGACATAACGATGGTCATCCGCCTGTGCTTGGGTGATAACGCCAACGGATAAAGCGATGATTGCGCTTGCTATTTTTGTTAGTTTCATTGTTTTGCTCCATTTGTGTTCAAGGTTGTCATTCCTAAGTTGCATCAAATGTCTAAATCGCATCCTTATGCTACAGACTAAAGTCCTATACTTAGGCATTTTCAAACTAACATAGGGGATGGTATTAACAAGTGCATAGCAAAATTAACAAAATGTGCGATTTAGCTGGTTTTAATAAACACTGACCAGTTTGTGAATGGCGCAGGCGTTGCAAGGCTAACATTCTAAATAAAATGATAAATCTATCTGTGTTAATTTAATGGCGCATGGCTGGCAGCATAGCGAGAGTCAGTCCGTTACTTCGTATGCTGCCTACAATAGGGCTGGCTATTGTCTAAGATGCGAGATGTTCAAGATAAAGCTGTTCGACTTTTCCCCAGTTAATCACTTGATAAAATGCGTCAATGTATTCGGGGCGCTTATTTTGATATTTAAGATAATAGGCGTGCTCCCATACGTCTAAGGCGAGTATCGGCGTGTGGCCATGCATCAGCGGGCTGTCTTGATTGACGCTATTTTCTACCCTTAGGTTGCCGCAGCTATCTAAGGTTAGCCATGCCCAGCCACTGCCAAAACGACTGACTGCCGCCTGGGTAAAGCGCTGTTTAAATTCGGCAAAACTGCCAAAGGTTTGTATGATTGCCTGGGCTAATTGACCGCTAGGCTCTGCACCGCCATTCGGGGACATGACTTGCCAAAACAGGCTGTGATTGGCATGTCCACCGCCATGATCGCGTACTATTGCTTGGAGGTTATCGGGTAATTGCTTAATTTGTCTCAGTAATTTCTCCAAGGGCCAAGTGGCATATTGATTGTCTTTTAAGGCCGCGTTGAGATTATTGACATAGGTTTGGTGGTGGCGACTATGGTGGATTTCCATGGTCAGAGCATCGAGGTGTGGCTCTAGGGCGTCGTAGGCATAGGCTAGTTGGGGTAGTTGGTGTGACATGTTTAACTCCTATTGTATTGTTTTATATCAATTAATACATTCGTTCTGGCCTAAATCTCATTAGTGATATCGCTGGGGGCTGGCTGGCTGTTTGAGAAGCTGGTTAGTCTGATTGTCAGGGCCATAATGTTGACAAAACTGCATGAGTTCTATGCTTGCCCTTTGTTGATGTAAGTAGAGGTTTGGCACCGCGATTTGTTGTTCGGCGAGCTGGTTGAGGCGCTGATAGGGTTGGCAAAGATGGGCACGCGCCGCTTCTATGTTGTGTTCTGCGCAGTAGCAATCGGCGAGATTATGGTGACTGATCACAAAGGCGCTGAGCATACATTCCGATAGTGCTGCAGTGTTATCTAGCACCCATTGGGTAATTGCCAGCGCTTGTTGATAATAGTGTTTGGCGGCAGACAACTGCCCTTGTTGAAAGGCTTGGTTGCCCTTGATGATTTTTTCTTGCCAAGGTGAGAGTGCCCCATAGGGCTGGCATTGGGTCTGTTCGGATAAAATAGTCATGTTGACACCCGTATCATAGAATTAGTCTACGGTATTGATAATGGTTATCAATTGCAATGTCGATGGTGGGAATTGTTCTCATCTTTACATTATGAAGGCATGTGCTGCTGCAAAATGGTACCGAACAACAGACAGAAAAAATCTAGGGTCGGTTTTTGTTTGCTGATGCATCTTGAGCGGCCGATACCTATCTTGTATAACCAGTGACAAAAATGTGGCTATCCATTTTAGATCAACAACATAATGCACTTTTGGTTTGTCTACAACTTGTATGAGCTAAAATTGCTTAAATGAGAGTCATCAAAAGTTGAAGGGCTAAAGCTAAGGCATAAAAATGAGCTAACTCATTAAAAAATAGTGTATTTAAGACATGCTAACCCACCCAATAAAACAAATGGGCAGTGATTGGTTTAGTTAAGCAGGATTACAGTTAGTTGCTGTGAAAGTGCTGACAGCTTGCCGCAAAGTGCCGTCGTCGCTTTTCTAGATGTTCACAGTAATCAGTGAGTTCTTGCAGCGTACCCACCGGACCGCGAAATAGCTTGCCAAACTCAGTAGTGAGCTTGAGCCAATTGTCATGTGGGATATTTAATCTTGTCAGTAACTTAGCGCTATTTTCACTGATTGCTCCACGTTTATCATTGCGGATTATTCGGCCTGCATCATCCACTAATTCGAGATAATCCGTTAAGTAAAACGCAATGCCATTGGGCTGGTTCTCGCGCTCATTACCGATAAAAGGCAGTAGATTTTTAGGTTGTTCACCTTTTAATGCGGCCCGAATACGCAGCTGCCAGTGGTCGATTATGGCCGGTACCTAGGAGTGTTGTTCTACTTGGTCCTATGATCCTGCGTGTTTTTACCTGCTGGTGTGTCCGCTAATTTTATGCTGGCTATTTGTTTGTTGGGATAAGGGGATGGATAGGGCTGATGCCTGGCATTAATTTGAATGTTTACGTTTGTAAGTGGCTTTACCTGCAGATGTATTAGTCGTTCAGACATTTGTTCGTGTCAGTGGGGGAAGCCGACATTGATAGGGCAGATATAGACGTGTTGTGCAACGATGTCGAGTGAGAATACCGCACGTTTTATTAGCATTAGTTGTTGCTGGTGTGTTACGTATCGATAGGTGAATTACACCATTCTGGTTCAAAAGTTCTTCGATGCGGCCTAGATAATCCCTAGATCCTCTCAAAAAGTTGGGAGCACTCAAACCCATGCAGCAGTAGGGCTACAGACGAGTCATTGCATCAACCCTACAGGAGGATGCAATGGCGTGCTTTTGTTATTCTTGTGTTGATTTTATCAGGTTAAAAAGGTCAGGGGAATTGCGAGGTTTTGAGCAGTCTTGCGTGAGCTCCAAGCGCTCAATCTCCACTCGACATCACACTTCTGGACAGATTCGGTTTAGAATGCTTATTCCAAGCCTTTAAGGGGCAAAAACACTGGTTAAGTAGAGAACAGTTTGCTGACCTAAACCGTTAAACACGTGTACTGAGATCACTAAATTAATACGCTTCGCCCCGTTGGAAAATGTTCTAGACGATCTCCAAGGACTTCTTTAAGTAATCCAAATGCTTTCATTCCTGTGCAGTGTCCTGTGTACAGCTTGTCAATTGGATAGTGTGACAAAGCCTGACCAATTGCTTGAATATCTTGTTTAGTCCCACCAATGCTATTAAATAGTGGCAAACCAACTAAGTGAAAACCTCCAACAACTGCTTTTATTCTATGGTTAGGGAACAGTTCAATAGCAGTCTCTACCATATTTAAAACACCGCTGTGAGCACAACCAGTAAAGACGATTAGGCCATCGCTTTCTTTAACGACCAAAAGTAATTCATGATCAAATATATCATTTTCGTAACCATTTTCTGATTGGGTATAGAGATACCGATTCCCTTTTGGTTTTTCATATTTATTACTAATTTCGGTTATAATAAAAATGTTCGGCAATATCTCTGTTGTATGTTCAACAAAAACTAAGCGCTCACTTGCATTTTTTAGCAATTCTTTATTAATACCAACATCATTTTTAAAACCAAACGCCTTAAATCGATAGTTTTTATCCTCACAGTTTTTCAAATATATCTTTGCTTTAGAATTTCGTTCAATAAAGTGAGTAGTACCATTGCAATGGTCGTGGTGACGATGAGATATTACTGCGAGATCAACGTCTTGAATGCTAATATTCATCAATGCCGCATTTTCACAGAACGTACTACTGCTTCCTGTATCAAACAGAATTTTGCTTCCCATTGTCTCTACATGAAAAGAGAGCCCCCGCTCAACAGCTAGTTCTGGCCTACTGTCTAAACGAGTATTATCAACTAATGCTGTAAGTTTCATCATTATCCAAAATAGTGGTATTACTTTTGCGCTTAACGCTTTATACCTGCACGAAGGTAATTAAAAGAAGGCGGTTGCCATCATTACAAAAATTTTTGGTTCAGGCTACTTCACGGTCAGTGATTATACCGGATTAAAAATTGCTTTGGTGCAGAAGTGAGTTAAAGCAACCAGTCGGATCTCATTCCATCGTGCGTTTAGTTTGGCCTGTTCTTAGGCCACTATCTTCACCTGCAGACGTGTTACCCAATCACAATGGCATCATGGCCAGTTGCCGGCTTAGTGCGACATGCTCTTGAACTGTACTCTTTTCACCTGCAGACGTGTTATCCAATCCCAAAGCGCATCATGAGCGCTGAACAGTAATTCGCTAATGCCGGTGGTCGATGATGGTGGGTACCTAAGCATGTTGTTCCGCTGGTTCTATGATCCTGCCGTGTTTACCTGCAGCTGTGTCCGCTGATCTCACGCTGGCTAATTGCTTGTTGGGATAAGGGGATGGATAGGGCTGATACCAAGCATTAAGGTGCATGCTTCCGTTCGTTAGCTGCTTAATACCTGCAGATGTATTAGTCGTTCAGGCATTTACATCATGTCTGTGGGTGAAGTCAGTAATGTTAGGGCGGATATAGGCGTGTTATGCGACGATGACGAGTGAGAATACCGCACGTTTTCCTAGTTGTAGTTGTTGCTTATATGTTATATGGAGATAGGGGGATTACGCCATTCGAGTTCAACAGTACTTCGATGCGGCCTAGATAATCCCTAGATAGCCTCAAAAAGTTGGGAGCACTCAAACCCATGCAGCAGTAAGGCTACAGGCGAGTCGTTGCATCAACCCTAGAGGAGGATGCAACGACTCGCTTTTGTTGCTTTTGTGTTAACGATTGAGGGGCGTAAAGGGTAGGGCAAAAGGTGAGTTTTTTGGCTGTTTGGGGTGAATTGATGGCGCCCAAATGGATCCTTCTATTCGGCTCACTGTTTCGGTCGCGGCCTCATCCTGCGAAGGCGTTATCCGCTCCCCGTTTTTGGTCATCGAAATCATGTGAACTGGGATGATCTGCACACTGTTTCTGAGTGATTGAACGCGTTTTTAGGCTCATGCTGCCTTAGTTTGAATTGTTATTGATATGTTTCTATTCAATGGGTGTTGTTCAGTGTGTTGCACCAATATGGTTCAACCGTTTTTTGATGCGGCCTAGATAATCCCTAGATAGCCTCAAAAAGTTGGGAGCACTCTAGCCCAAGCAGCAGTAGGGCTACAGACGAGTCATTGCATCAACCCTAAGGAAGGATGCAATAGCGTGCATTTGTTGCTTTGGTGTTAAATATTGGCAATAGGGTGAAGAGGGTAAAAGCCAAGGTTTTAAACGGTTTTAGACGGTTTTAGGTGAATTGCTTCTGTCTAGGACTAGGCTCATTTTAACCGAGTGCCAGAGTCGTTCTCTTTACCTATATTAGTCATCCTGCATGGATAGGAATAGAGCGATGATCATGTGCAATTATGAGGAATTTTGATTTTCAGATGGGCGGATTTTGTGTCTCGCCGATGCTCACGGTTTGATTGAAACCGAACGCGACACTTTATGATGATGAGAATCGCTCTCAACTCGCTGCAGATGCGAACCATTATCATCGCGGGTCCTTCCGGCGCGGTTGATTGCGGGGGCGGCGACACGCAGTGCTTCACTACATATGAGGATTTTAGAGGGCTTGGTTGTTGTTTTATTAGCGGGCTTTTAAGGGGCGTTCATAATTTTGAACGCTATTTATAATATTGATTTTACTTGATTATTATTCCTATTTCCTCAGAATTTCAAAAAATAGGTGTGCTCGGATATACCAACTTGAACAGATCGATTTTATGATCCTTTGATCTTTGCTTTATGCGCCAATGTTATATCCCCATTTTTTACTTCGCTGGATGAGGTAGTGGCGATATAAGCGGAGCAAAGAGGGCTAAACCACCTTCTTCGGAAGGTGGTTTATTTCAATTTGGCTTATTTTTTAAAGAATGCTTCGTTTGTACCGTATGGGCCTAGGTTAAGATCACGTTTACGAATGGCATCAACACGATCAAAGGCTTCTTCAGCCACTCTCAAGTTTTTCACATCTTTGCGCCAATAGTATTTAAAACCATCAAAATGAGCATTATTCGGATACCAGTAGAACACGCCTAAACCCTCTTTGTTTAAAATTGGCGTGTTGTGGATATGAGCCCCAGGTATGTAGAAGTATTGACCTTTAGCTAGGGTTTCAAATTTATTGTTTGCTAATGTTTTACTTGTGCCATTTACGACGTAATAACACTCAGGTTGGCCATGAAAGTGCGGCTCATGATCTGACTTGCCACCATTAGTAATACCGATAACAACTGGGCTGTCAGACAATTCTTTCCAAATATAGCCAACGGGAGAGTTTTTAGGGTCGCAGTTTTTTGCTTCTAGGACATTGCCATTATCATCCAAGGTTTTACAGAAACGTTGATCCGCGGCGATGCTGTCGTTGGGTTTAATGGTATTAAAATCGATTTTGCCTGCTTCCCAATCAGTAATATAAGCTTCAATTTCTGGGTTACGACATTGCTCAGGCATAGTATCTTGTGGGACATAAGGAGTACTGTCCGCTGGCACCGGTGTCATTTGTTGGTATGGAAGTTGTGCATGGTTACATTGTGGGCCTTGCGCCATAGCTGCCGTTGATGCAAATGCGGCGATTCCAAAAAGCATTTTTAATTTCATCATTATCTATCCTATTGTCTTAATTTTTAAAATGGCGGTATTGTGTTGGTATTATTGTTCTGTCACTAACAATAAAGAGATTGGTCTACCGCAAAGGTGAAATGGATCACGTCATGTTTTCAGTGGCAAACTTATTCGTGACTCTGCTCGCGAATAATCTTATCTGCGACCCTAGCATTAGAAATGGAATTGCAGACTGACTTGTGCATAGTTGGAGGCTCCCTGAGTTGTCCTTGGCTGGGATACTGTGGGCACAAGAGAAGTGATATTGTCTTGCATTTGATAACGACCTATTTCAGCGCCTAAAGTGAGTGATTGGGTTAAATTGGTGAATAAGTTAACCCCAAAATGACTGCGATCTGTTTGTTCTACTTTTGTGGATGTGTGCCCATAAAAGATACTTGAACGTGTGTGTTGGGTCCAAAAGTGCCTATAGGCGAACATGACGGATAAAGAATTTTCTAATTGCCCATCTGTGATATCTCTAGCTGCATCGGTTCCTACATAGCGCCCTAAATGACCATAGTGCAATTGAATACGAAGATCATCTTTCCCTATGGAATGTATTTTTGCCGCTATTGATGTACCACCACCCCATTGGGCTGTATCGGCGGAGTCTAAATATCTTAGTAAACCTGATATTGACACATTACCCCAGTCACCCGATTGGTTGTAACGAACGATCATGTCTGGCAGATAATCATGGTTGGTATCAATCCATAGCGGTTCTGTTGACGTGAGTGCTGTGGCGAATTTAGTTTGTGCACTTGCTTGTTCTGGTGCTTGAGTTCCGTAGGTGTAGGGGTTTTCTAGGGCAAACTGCCAATGGGTTGTGTTATAACGTACCAGCGCTTGCCTTATCATGGCTTGACCAACTAATGGCCCGCCTAAATCGGCCGTTTCAGCAAAGGTGCTTGTATTGACTAAGGTGGACCAAGTTTGCCCAGCCGTTACGCCTTGGTAGGATATAAATGCGTGCCTTAGGCGGGGGCTGTAGGAATTGGAAATTATCGGATTCCCCTGCGCCGAGCCAACAAAGTCAATTTCAGCAAAGGCTTGAACTTCATTTGAGGTGATGGTCATATTTACGCGACTTTCTTGCGCACTGAATTGAGTACGTTTAGTGTTATCCGCGAAAGAACCTCCACCTGTCCAACTGTCTTGAAACTTCAGATTACCTTCAACATAACGTGCGTTTGCCTTAATAAATCCCCCCATTTGTAACTCTGTTCCATAGAGTGGTGAAAACGGAATAAAAAATAGGGATAAGGCGAGTAAAGTGTGTTGCTTCATGGTTGGCTAAATCACATTGAAAAATAAAAAATGCCCTAATAAATAGGGCATAAAAAGAAGGGTCGATCAAAACCGCAGGAACGTCCCGATCGACTTGATTATTAAAAACAAAAGTTAGAATGGAGAGTTAGAAATAATAGCCAAAGTTGATGTTAATGCGTTTATCCCAATCATTACCGACTTCCGGTAATCCAACATGGTCGTTATTGGCAGTAGAGAAGGTCATATTTTTACCCATAACAAAGTCGATCATTGTGTAGGTAGGACCTGCAGAAATCGCCATACCAGTGACGTTTTGCATACTGTTATCGTAGCTATCATCATCAACATCTGGCGTCATTAAACCAAAGTCGTTGTAGAACTTAATGCTACCCCAATCTGTGTTCACGGTTTTGGCAATGTTGATGTTATAGGCTTGGCCCTTAGAAGCAATTTCATACTGCCAGCTCACTACTGACACGCCAATTTTATTGGAGTCGATAGCATCTGCAGCATCGTATTCATATTGCATGGCTTGCATTTGTAAATTCCAGCCTTTGTAGCTGCTGTCTAGATGCAATGCTACGGCATAGCGATCGCCATTGTTGCCCGTCTCGCTGTTGTAGATTTGGCCATACTGCACAGAGCCACCAAAGGTAGTCGAGCCGCCTTCGTATTCTGTTGTATAAGTTTGGCGCACGTTTAACTGGTTAGTTTCTTCATTGTGATACTCAGTGCCATTGATGGTACCGGTATACAAATCGGTCGAATAACGCTTATTCTCGGTCGCACCATATTCAGCATTTTTGTAAAAGGCTAAATCAGTATGCCAACCATTTTTTTCGTAGGTGGCTTTAAGACCGATATCATGATCATCCTCAAAACCTAAATAGTAAGGTAGACCAAACCACCAACTGTTAGAAATAAACTCGCGATTACCAAAGGGTACCTTGTTGATACCAAATTGCAGTTGCCAGTCTGGATCAATGTTGTAGTAACCATAACCGTACTTGATATAGTTAGTGCCTGAAGTAAAACGGTATTCTGCGGCTAAACCGAAGTCGCCTTTTTTACCATCAAATTTAATTGCGGCCATATCAAAATTAAAATCGCCGCCTTTGTCTTTTGAGGCTTTGTCATAATCTTTATAACCATAGTTAACACGCACAGCACCGCCAACGTTAATACCATCTTCTTGTTGTTCTGCAGCAAAAGCGGCTGAACTCGACATGGCCATTGCAGTTGCAACCATGGACAGCATAAACCGAGTGGATTGTTTCATCATCGTTACCTTTTATTTTAGTATTTGAATTTTAATAATTAATTTACATTTCTTTGAACCAAGTACGGTGGCATTCAGCACAAACTGGGGCCTTTTTTTCGTGTTCAGCGTGGCAGGCTAAGCAGCTTGCACCTTCGTTGTAGTGCAACGATTTGTGCGGATGAGCCTCTGGGATCGGTAGCTTTTTCTCGTCAACGGGGATGCTGGTTATGTCACCGTGACATTCAACGCACGCTGCGTCGGTAGCATTTTGCTTACCTGAACCTTGGTGACAGCTTTTACAGCCTTCTTGATAGAGAGACTCATGATTTACTCGGCCTTGAGTACTGCCTTTCATTTTGACCAGCTCTCCGGCGTTTACATTGCCAGCAAATACGAATCCAATAAGGAGTGTGAGTAGTAATTTATTCATAATATTTAAGCCTGCATGTCAGATTTGATGGTTTCAGATACGATAATTCCCATCGTCAAGCACTCTAGGCATGCCGTTGAACTTAAACGTGTTCCACCATGTGTACCACCGGTCGCTTCGCCAACTGCATACAGTTTCTTAATTGTCGTTAACGATTGACTGTGCATAACACGGGCACCTAAATCGGTTTTTAATCCTCCCATGCAGTAATGCACTTTTGGCCAGATCCGCGAGACAATAAAGGGAGGTTTCAGCTGTACAGCCGTATCCATCATGCGGCCAAAGAGTGGATCAACACCTTTAGGTACTTGTTGGTTGTACTCCGTAACGGTTTGTTTTAACTCATTTAGTGGGATATTAAACTGCTTAGCTAATTGCTCTAGGCTATCGACTTTCCAGGCAATTTGGTCACGCACGGCACGGGTGACGCGTTCATCGCCAACATGGTCATCATGATTAAAAAACACGACAGGATAAGCGGGGGAACCATCTGCATTACGGTTTTTCATTATGGCGTCAGAGCAGGTTTTTCTGTCGGCACGTTCATTCATAAACCGTTTACCATCAAGAACATTGACGGAAATGCCCTTATGGAAACCAATCGATAGTAACGCATTTGACCAACCGAAGCCGCCTTCATCAGGCGAACCCCAGTGGCCAGTTTGAATAAAGCTCATATGTATAGGCAGTGCACCGTGTGCCATGGCTGTAAGGGTGACTTCTCCAGTCGCTCCTAGCGCATTGGTGCAATCGAGTGTCTTATCAAGCGATGGATCAACCAGCTCACGCAGTTTTAAATTTCGAGAAAAACCACCGTGGGCAAGGATAACGGCCTTGTTAGCTTTGATATAGATTGTTTTGCCAGTTTTGAGATCGGGGAAACGATAATTTTGGCGAACTTTGAGGCCGATAATTTCCTGACCATCCATGATGAAATCTTCAACATAGTGTTGCAGACGATATTCAACTCCTTCTTTTTTACCCACTTCATAAAGTTTAGTGGTGATATCGCCACCCACACCGTGTTGGGTACGAATTGCTCGTGCTTTATTATGTCCACCCACTTGCTGATTAAATCCTTCGCGAAACTTTACTCCTGCATTAATACACAGGTTATAGGCATCCAGTGCGCGATTAGCCATTTGGCGCAACATGTCAGTATTTTGCATACCGCGGCCAGAAATGATCTGATCTTTAACCAGTTCCTCTGGCGAATCATCTTGAATGCCTTGGGCTAATTGGATTGGGTTTTTGGGAATGGCTAGCCAACCGCCATTAATCGCAGAGTTACCGCCAATGACTTGCATTTTCTCCAGTACAAGTACGGAACCAAGACCTTGGCGTTTAGAATTGAGTGAAGCAGATAAACCCGCGAAACCTGAACCCACGACGATAACATCGCGTGTTTCATCCCATTTTATGTTTGATGCGCACTCGTTAGCTGATGCTGCACTTGGCAGTGCGGCTGCAATACCGCCAATAGCTGCACCTGCACCCAGTTTTAAAAAGTTTCTTCTATTATGCATGTTGTTCACCCTCTACTTCAGTATGCAAGCAAGATAGAGGCTATGGGGCAGGCTAAAGGTGAACTAAGTCACGGCTTTTTTGGAGTGGCAAACTTATTCGTGAGTTATGTCTAGAATAATCTTTTTTGAAAATGAATGTTTTTGCAACAAAAATGTAAGTGAAGGGATTTTAATCTATGAAAAAAACTTGTTGTTGCAATGTATGCTTGAGGTAACTCACAAAGAACATAAATAAAATGCTCACTTGCGTGAGCTTTATCCCGATTAGTCATCTTTACCCTATAACAGGCATAAGTTAACAACGCATAATTCACGCTTACTTAGCGTTTTATTTGGGTTTAGTGCATGAAATGTCCTTCTGACACACTATCTATTTTAAGGTGCAATCAAATACTGGATGCAGCTGAGCTGTTGATTGAGTCGCAAGGCATCGTCTCTTTTAAGTTTTCTCAACTGGCCAAAGAAGTCGGTTGTTCTACTGGCACCTTGTACAAATTTTTTGAACGTAAGGAAGACGTTTTAGTTTGTTTGTTCCTAAGAAGTGCAACCTCTAATCACTTGCCAATTTTTATTAATAAAAATCCTGAATTAACGGCTAAAGAACGAGTATTGTTGCCAATTCTATTTACCTTTGAAACGATAAAACGCAGCAAAAGCTTTGCAACGTTACGTTCTGTTTCTGTTAATACCATGGTATGGCAACTTGCTAGTGATGAAAAAGTCGAACGCTTTAAAAAGCGCATCAATGCGTTCTGGGGCTGGTTTACTGACTCGCTCAATCTAGCAGTAGAAAAAGGGGAATTAGAGGCGACACCATTACAGGTAAAGGAGTTAGTACAGGGCATCACCTTTTATTTAACCGGGGCGTTAACTCAATTTGAGAGTCAGCTTATCGCGCCAGAATACCTTTCTAATCGTCGCGAAACCTGTTACCGACATTTGGCTAAATTGATGGGGCAATATAAGTGGAAAATGCCCTTAACCCCAGAATTATATGATTCTTTAGAGGCCAGAACGATTAAGTTCTTCGACCAACATTATCGTGATCATATGAGTTGTGCTGCATGTAGTGCGCTGTCTTGTACAAATGGTGTTGAGGGTTAACGGTGATTGAAATCAACAAAGCTCTGTTTCAGTAGATTTTATACTTGTGCCAAAATTCAATTCAGAAGTAATGGCTGCTTTTACGAATAATTTATCAAACTAGTGTGTTGCGGCTCTTCATAGCAATCTAGTTTTTGATCAAACTTTATTATGCTTCTAGATAAAGTCGGAGCGACGTTGGCCTGAATGAAAGTCATCAGGCTAGGTATGCCTGCAAATAATTCGTTCGCTGTTCATATTTTCAGCATGAAATATTCGTTTAAAAAATAGATTAGATTTGCTTGTGCTAAAAATAGTGCAAATTGTACGGTCAAATACAGTGTAAGCTATTGAATGCACAGGCTGCACATTTCGCATTTGCATGTAAATGCACATAAATTATTAGGGTAATTAAAACGTGCAAAATTACATGATTTATGTTTAAATTTAGCAGGTTATGATTAAACGGTTCACTGTCATGGGGTGTCAGGGGGCGGAGGTTCGAATCCTCTCATACCGACCAAATTAAATGCTTAATTGTTAGGCTGTTTTAATTATTAAGATAAGTGACAGTTAAGTAAAAACAAAACCCCGTGGTAGCATTGCTATACGGGGTTTTGTTTTTTTATATCTTTTTTGTAGTCATGAGGACGAACGCTAATCGTTTAAGCTCCAGTAGTCGACGTCATTGGTACCACTAAGACAAAAATCCTCAACGTGAAATGACAAGTTTCACACAGATATTTGAATTCGCCATTTAGCATTTAAGACATTATTGAGTAGGACATTTACCTATGCGCGCGTTTGTTTTACGAGCAAGATCTGCACCTACTGACAGTCAGTTGTTTTTGGCTTCTGTCGGCCAAGAGGCGCACACCGAAATTTTGGCTCATACCCTAATGAACACTATCTTTGTGGCTCAGTCCCATCGAAACGATGTTGTCGTTTATTTGGTGTTAGAAAGTACCCATGATTTTTCTCGCACTATTTGCTTCGATACGCGAAATATTTGCCATATTGGCGGTTTTCACGAACAAGCTTTGCTGACCAAAATTGCCAAGGCCTTAGATATTTCTCGGGGTATGACGAAAGAGCAAACTCGCGTTGTGGACGAGGGCATTACTGTGAGCACCATCAGTTTTGAAAAGCTGGTGCAGGACCTCGCGGTGGATTATCAATTATTTATGATGGATAAGAAGGGCACTTCAATCCGTGAGCAAGAATTTGTGGGGAATCCGTGCTTTTTGCTGACCGATCATATTCCTATGCC
Source organism: Shewanella sp. SP1S2-4 (assembly GCF_031932075.1). NCBI lineage: Bacteria > Pseudomonadati > Pseudomonadota > Gammaproteobacteria > Alteromonadales > Shewanellaceae > Shewanella > Shewanella sp. SP1S2-4. The sequence goes on along the minus strand of NZ_JAUOET010000010.1, from coordinate 53,646 downwards.
GAAGAAAAGTTTTAATACCTTGAAACGACTCGGCGCGCAAAAGATTAGCCTAGGGCCAAAGATGCTATTTGCTTCCCAGTGCGTGGTATTGATCCATAATGAATTAGATATTAATCAATAGCCTCTGAGTCTTATGTATCCGTTGCTAACGCTGACTATCCTTGTGTCGCAACTTGTGTGTCGAACCCCATTTTTTAATGGGGTTTTATATTTTCCCCTTTAAAAATGTGATCGCTTTTTGGGCTCTGCGTGACAAGGGCCATTCCGCGCGGTGGATAAGCCAAATGGTGTCTACAACTTGGCTGCCACATTCAACAACATAGATATCTTGTTGTCGTTCAAAGGCTTTGCGGGCGTATTGCGGGATGACTGTAAATCCTAGTCCTTTCGCGACAGGTTCGAGGATCAGGCTGATTTGGTTAGTAAATCCCCTACAGGGAATGTCTTGAATACCGGGATGACTTGGATATTTACGGCTAAGCAGCCGAGTGGCCATGGCCTCGCCATCGGGATGGGAGATAAACCCTAGCCGTTGTAAATCAATCCACTCATGTTGTTTATGGCTTGCAGGTACCACAAGCTCAAGCGGCTCTTCGGTGAAATGCGTGCTGTGAATACGAGGATCGGATGGTTTTAAGGTTACCATGCCGATTTCATGTTCATTGGCCAACACTGAGGCCACTATCTCACTGTCAGGGGCAAAACGGTGGTGAATGCTTAACGCCGGAAAGGCTTGTTGTAATTCGATTAATAATGGAAAAAGCGTTAAACCAATGCTACCTGGAGTGATAAGGCTAATATCACCGGCATTGGCGTCATCATGGATAAGTTTCTGTTGTAGGCGTTTCTGCGCGCATTCAACTTCTTTAACGTAGGTCAGCAGGTTTTCCCCTATGGGAGTGATTTCAAGCTGGCGGGTGCGGCGTAAAAACAGTGTGCCGTAGGTTTCTTCTAAGCGACTGATATGCTGACTCACGGCCGCTTGGGTGATACCTATGGCTTCGGCGGTGCGGGTGAAATTCCCTTTCTCGACTAGCACGCTAAAGGTGTGTAACCACTGTGGATTTATCATAAGTAAAATTTATCAAATCTATAATCCGTATGTGCTTTTAATTATGGCACGATAAGACTAGTCTGTCGTCATTCAGTATTCAAATACCTTTTGATCTTAATAGACACAGGAAACACCATGGCCGATCTATTTTCATCCTTCAAACTTAAAGACATCACACTCAAAAACCGTATTGCCGTTGCACCCATGTGCCAATACCAAGCCACAGATGGACTCATCAACGACTGGCATCAGGTGCATTACACTGGCCTTGCCCGTGGCGGAGCCGGTCTTGTTGTGGTTGAAGCCACAGCGGTTTCTCCTGAAGGCCGTATCACACCCAAATGCCTTGGGTTATGGAATGACGAACAAGCCCAAGGCCTAGCAAAAGTGGCTAGTGCGATTAAAAATGCCGGTGCTGTTGCAGGCATTCAGATTGGTCATGCAGGCCGTAAAGCGAGTGCCAATATCCCGTGGGAAGGGGATGACCATATTGCCGATGATGACACGCGAGGTTGGCAACCGATTGCACCATCAGCTGTCGCATTTGGCGCAAACTTACCTAAAGTGCCTACCGCTATGACGATTGAGGACATTGAGCGGGTTAAAGCCGACTTTGTGGCGGCAGCAAAGCGCGCTTTAGCCGCAGGATTTGAATGGTTAGAACTGCATTTCGCCCACGGTTATTTAGCCCAAAGTTTCTTTTCAACCTATGCCAATGAACGCACCGACCAATATGGTGGTAATGCCGAAGGGCGTGGACGTTTTTTGTTAGAAACCATTGCCGCAGTCAGAGACGTTTGGCCACAGCATTTACCCTTAACGGCGCGATTTGGCGTGATTGAATTCGACCATAAAGATGAAGAAACGTTAACTGAATCAATCGCCTTGGTGAAGCAATTTAAACAAGCTGGGCTCGATATGTTAAACGTCAGCATTTGTTTCTCGACCCCAACGGCAAATATTCCATGGAGTCCGGCGTTCTTGGCGCCTATTGCTGCGCGGGTTCGCCAAGAAGTAGGTTTCCCTGTTGCGACGTCGTGGGGCATGGATAATCCACACCATGCCAATGCGGCTATTGAAGATGAACAAATGGATTTAGTGATGATAGGTAAAGCCTTTTTAGCGAATCCACATTGGCCATATCAAGCGGCGCAAACCTTAAAGATAGCGCGCCCATCTTGGGTATTACCCCCATCTTACGCCCATTGGTTAGAGCGTTACTCCACGGTTAAAGCCGATTGATTACGAATAGACTTGATCGTGAGTGAGTTCATTGCGAGCTAATTTTATGGTTGATTGGTTTGATTGTGACTTAGTTTTATTGTGGATTGGCGTAAGTTAAGTTCTTAATATTTAGCCCTAGTCTAAAAAGCCGTTATCTCTGGATAGCGGCTTTTTGTTTTGGGGATACGCAAACTCAGGTGGAAGGGGAATCGGTTAATCATCTTGTGATTAACTCTGATTTCTAAGCATTTCTTCTGTCGCTAGGGGAATAAAAAAGCCCCAATCCGCAGGGAGTGGGGCTTCTTCAAGCAGAGGATTGAGATTAGTGATTATAGAAACGTCGACCTTCGCGCATCACTTCAATCAACTCAGGCGCACTCATTTTCTTATTGAGCCTATGTTCATAGTTTTCATCGTAAATACGGTATTTGCCGTGGCGGTCAATCACTGTCACTTCCGCTTCTTGATAGATAGCAAAAATACGGCTATCACCTATGTAGATCCATGTTTCTTTACTCGGTTGCAATAAGCTGCGGCCAGCGCTGTAATCTGTGGTGTTATTGGTGCAGCCGAGCACGTGGGTCATCAAAGTCGGCGCTATGCCGTAATGGCTGGTGCGGTATTTGACCTTAGACGCGCCCGTATTAGGCCAGTGGATCACTAAGGGCACTTTGACACTCTGTGGTGACAGGTTGCGATTCGCTTCGTCACTGTTACTGGTGAACATCTTGCCATTCACCCCTGTGATAATCACTAAGGTATCCTTGGGCACATTGGCCAGCATTGCCTTAAGTTGTTGATCGACAAAATACAGTGATTGGCGATATTGATTAAACAGTACCTTTTGCGCTGGCATAAGGTCGGGATTGGCTTTCACGGTTTCAATGCCAAGGAAACCCACGGGAGTATCGAAATTTTCCGGCGCTTTTAAATTAACGAGCGCAAACCAAGGTTTATTTTGGATGCTGTGCCACTCGTTAAAACTGGCCACTGTGTGCAAGTCGGCATCGGCGCTGCCATTGGTTTCTTTAGCTATCACAGGATTGAAGTCATTAAACATTGCCTGTGAAGAACGCAAATTAAGATTGGTTTCTGGCAGGAACAATCCCAGTTCATAACCCGCTTGCTGGAAGCTTCGGGTCATTAGCGGACTGGTGCTATTAAAAATTCGCGCATCGCCATAACTGCCTTGCAGGCCGTAGAGTAGCGAAAACATGCCGGTTCTAAATTGGTTGCCGCCGCTGAAATGCTGGGTAAAAGACTGGTTACTTTCAGTGTATTGCTGCAAGAATGGCATGCTTTTGCCATCGACCATATCGGCACGCAAACTATCGATGGTGATCATCAACACATTGATTTTAGTGTCAGCTTGGCAGGTCAGTGGTTGCTCTGGATAATTGAGTACACTGGTATTGTGATTGAGATCGTCACCTTGTGACGAGCCATCAATACCGTGACTTTCCATAAAGGAGCGCGCTGTCGCAGGGTATGATAAAGGATAAGTATCATCGAAACGGGTAATTTCAGTGATGTCGGCGGCATCGGCCCAAATGTGGACCAAGTGGCTACTGACAAAACAGATACCCACTAAGGTGATGACTTTATTGCCTAAATTCAGCTTTTGGATCTTCTCTATTCGCTTCCACAAAAAGTTCGCTGCCGTAAGCTCAATAGCAATAATGGCGAGTGGCGTGACGATATAGGAAGTGCCATGGAGCAGGGCATTGAGATCCGCCCAGGCCAAATCGAAGGCGAAGGGGCTCAAGTGCATGCCGTAATCGGCGTAAACAATCGTATCGTACAATAAGATACAGAGACTTAGGGTCGCGATCACCGCCGCGACGCCTCTTAATATCTTCGAATAAGGCAATATCAAGGTCAGTGGGAACAGGCAGATCAAATAGGCGATAAAGGCGAGAAAGCTAAACTGACCAATAGTGCTGACGCTTAGATAAACCCAGCCATACCAAGTTTCTGGATAACCCACGCTGCCAAGATATCGGCTGCCGACTATCATGGCTAATATGCCATTGAAGAAGGCGAACCAATGTCCCCAGTTGATGAGCCGGGAAACCCGATCGCGGCTCATTTGCTTTTTTCGCTCGACCATAGTGATCCGCTTATTCCTAAAAGACCTTGTATCTTATATTCTTTTGACGATTATTACCCAGTTAACTTACTGGGATTTAACCGATTGTGCGAGTGCTTTTGCAAATTGTTCGGCCACGGCTTGGCGCGATTCGCTTGGCACTTTACGTTCTAGCAGGTTTGTCACGCAGTTACCCAATGCCATCAGGCTCAGGTCAGTCGGTGCTTTATGCTTTTCTAACACAGCCAATATTTCGGCGATTAATGATTCAACTTGGGTGTTTGAGTATTTCGATTGGATTGCCATAATCAAAAAATGTTTCACTTTGGAATGGATTAGCGGCATATAATAGCGGATTTATCCCAGTATCACTATCAGGGCTTATGAGTATTAACATCGAACACGCAATTATTCACGAGATTTCTCAGGACAGTCAGGGGCAATTACGCTGCCGTTTGCGTCCTCAACCTCTGCTGAACGGTCAGGCGGTCGAGGTGATGCTCGACGAATTACACCAGACTTATACGGGAAAGGCCGGTAAAGGTTTTGGCTATTTTGGTATCCATGGCGACGACGGTGAGGCCAATCCTGCTTTTGCCAATGCGTTAACTCAATACCGTGGCGGCGATTTAGGGTTTGTGGAATTTTCGGGCCAAGCCAGTAAATTGCTGCAAGAAGAATTGTCGAAGTACGATTTCAGTCAAGGCGGTTTTTTGCTGATGTCTTGCTACACCAGCATCACCAGCGATTATCTGTTTGTCGCCTTATTAAGTGCTAAGTCATCGATGACTGTGCTAGACGATATGGAACTGTCGCAAAATAATCATTTGGATTTAAACAATATCCAACTGGCGGCACGCATCGATTTGACCGAGTGGCAAGCCGATAAAGAATCGCGTAAATACATTTCCTTTATCCGTGGCCGTGCGGGACGTAAAGTCGCCGACTTTTTCCTCGACTTTATGGGCTGCGTAGAAGGCGTCAACACTAAGGCGCAAAACAAAACCTTAATGAATGCGGTTGAAGATTTTGTTGCCAGCAGTGAGTTGACGAAAGACGAGCGTCAGCAGTGCCGCAATAAAGTGTTTGAATATTGCAGTGAGCGCTTCGATGAAGGCGCTGACATTGAGATCAAAGACTTGGCCGATGAGTTAGCCGATCAAGGCATGGACTCCTTCTATGATTTTGCTCGTGGCGGCAGTTATGATCTCGATGAAGAGTTTCCGGCCGACAAATCAACCCTGCGCCAATTGAAGAAGTTTTCTGGTACGGGTGGCGGCGTAACGTTAAGTTTTGATGGCGGCCACTTAGGCCAACGGGTGATTTACGATCCCATCTCTGACACGATTTTAATCAAAGGTGTGCCAGCAAACTTAAAAGATCAGCTTGATCGTCGTCTTAAAGGCGAATAGCACTTAATTCATCCATCGTTTTTTTTAAGCGAACGAATAACTAAAGGCCGAAAGTTTTTACTCTCGGCCTTTTTGCTAACCCAATCACCAAATCACTAAGTGTCGCGCTGACTCAGTTTTAAGTGAGAACTTCTTAGTCAGTGACTCGTTGCCTATGTTAATTATTGGAGCTAAATGGCACAGGACGTGGCGTATCTTTATTCGATGGTGGCAAAATAGGTAGCGTAATTTGCGGCTGATCGCCCGTTAAGGACTCAAGGAAGGCGACCATTTCTTTCACTTCTTGGTCAGAGAGTTTTTGCCCTAATTGAATGTCTGCCATGGTATTCACTGCTTCTTCTAAGGTCCAGACGCTGCCATCATGGAAGTAGGGATAGGTGAGCTCAATATTGCGTAGTGTCGGCACTTTAAACACAAATTTATCAGCTTCTTTACCTGTGACGCCCTTACGACCTTCTGAAGGATTATTGGTGTGGAACGGTTTGATGAGGCCCATTTTCATATACATAGTGCCACCGACGGCCGGGCCGTTATGGCAACTCACGCAACCTTTATCCTTGAAGAGTTGATAACCCGCTTTGGCATTCACACTGATCGCATCTTGCTTACCCAATAAATATTGATCGAACGGACTATTTGGCGTGACTAAGGTTTTTTCAAAGGTGGCAATTGCATCGGTTAAACGGTCAATTGTGACTTTGTCATCGCCATAGACCTTGGCGAAGTGCGCTCTGTAGGCTGGCATAGAGGCGATAGTTTCAGTTGCGAGTTCATGGGTAAAGCCCATCTCTTTCGGGTTGGCGATAGGGCCCGCGGCTTGCTCTTTCAAATCACTGGCACGACCATCCCAAAATTGAGCCAGCATAAAGTCGGCATTTAGCACTGTGGGGGAGTTAATTGGGCCTTCCTGCCAATGGTGACCAATGGATGTGGGTAGAGCATCGACACCACCAGTGGATAAATTATGGCAAGAGTTACAAGAGATAAAGCCAGATTTAGACAGTCTGGGTTCGAAGAACAGCATTTTACCTAATTCAACTTTTTCAGGTTCAGTGATCTTGGCTGCTGTGATCACTTCGATGGGTTCTGCACTGATAGCATGGGCACTGGCTAACATACCTGCGATGAAAATGGCGATAGTTGTAAGTTTGGTCATCTTATTTCTCCCTATATAACCTTGATATTTGTATGGTTTAATTGGGATGCTAGCGGTTAATAAGGCTGAGTGATAATGCTTTGTTTCGATTGGGTCTATCGCTGTTGCGGATTAAGCTTTTGCGATCTAATTCTCTGTTTTTATTCTGTTATTTTGCTAGGTTGAACTGTGTTCCTGTTAAGGCTTTATCTGTTAATCGACAAGGTCGATGCATTGTTGCTTTCTGTCTAACGACATTTGATGGTTGCAATGAGTTACATTGCTGGATTTTCGACTACCTGATATACACATCTGATACAAACATCTGAGACAAAATATTGAGCCGAGTGGATTCATTTGTCGCGACAACAGACGGAATTGATTAGAATCTCTGTTCATGTTGAGTTGACTCGTGTTGAGTGCCTCAAGTTAGCACGTTCGGCCATCGCCAAGCGGTGCTATAAAATTACATAGGTGGACTGTTTTTCTGCCGAGGAGCGTTAATGCAATTGTTTGTCAAAGATTTAACTGTGATCGATTTTTCCTATTTGTGCCCAAAGCGCGGCATGGTGGGGGAGAGTTGGATTGTCGATGTTCTGCTTGAGGGCGGATTAGACGAGCAAAACATGGTGCTCGATTTTGCTAAAGTCAAACGTACGATCAAGCAGACCATAGATGCGGTGGCCGATCATCGTTTATTAGTGCCTACGGCCTGCAGCAGTGTGCGATGGCAACAGCAGGGCGATAGAGTGTGGATGGATTTTGATAGTCAGTTAGGTGAAATTCATTTGGCCTGTCCTTCCCAAGCCTTTGCCTTAGTGCCGACCGAAGAGATTGATATTCCCAGTGTGAATGCCTTTTTACAGAAAGCGTTACGTGAAGCTTTACCTAAGAATGTCGAAGGGATCACGCTCACCTTGAGACATGAAATCCTCGATACGCCTTACTACCATTACAGCCATGGTTTACGTAAACACGATGGTAATTGTCAGCGTATCGCCCATGGACATCGTAGCCCTATTCACGTTTATGAAAATGGCAGCCCAGCACCAAAGTGGGATGAGTATTGGGCCAAGCGATGGCACGATATTTATTTGGGCAGTGAAGAGGATTTAGTTTCAGTTGACACTCTCAATCTTTCGTCGCAAACACGGATCACCGATAGCAGCCACTATGGTTTTCACTATCAAGCGCCCCAAGGGGATTTCCAATTGGCAATGCCAAAGGAATGTTGTGATTTAATTCCCCACGACACCACGGTTGAGTTGTTAGCCGATTATATTGCCACGACATTAGTCGCTAAAGTGCCAGGAAGTCAGTTTAAAGTGGTGGCGTTTGAAGGTGTAGGTAAAGGCGCGATTGTGTCTAAGGGATAAGCGCTAAGTTTGGGTAGCTAAGTTTAGGTAAATAGAGCCGAGTAAATATAAATTACTTGCTGAATGAGCCTCGGCAGATTGTCGGGGCTTTTTTGTGTCATAACCTTAGATAAAGCGCGATTGCTATTGTATGCAATACATCATTAGGTATTTGCGCCGCTGTGGATCGATTTTTAGGGTGGGTTAGGTTAACGTGACGCATGGGGTTAATCGGTCAGAGTTTAGTGATTCAGTGTTAGCGATGAGTCAGTGGTGTGCTAGTGATGCGTTAGTGTCGTGCAGAACGCATTCAATGGGCATTGCCCTGAGTTGACCATCGATAAGATTTTTTGTGAAGATGTTTAGGGCTATGATGTTCGAGGCTAAGATGCCCGATAATAGAATATTAGGAACTCAGATTTTGGAAACTATTGGTTTGGGAAACGTTTCGGGAAGAAATAAGATGTTGGGAAATCGTTTAACGGCATGGTTAACCTTGGGCCTAGTGCTCATTGCGCCTCAGGTGCAAGCAGCGGTGAGTTTACAGGGTAAGTTAGAGCAAGGCGCATTAATGCGGGGTCAAGCGCCAGCGGGCACTCAGATTAGCTTAAATGGTGAAGCCATTAAGGTCACGCCTGACGGTCATTTTGCCTTTGGTTTTGATCGTGACGGAGAACTGAGTCAGCAGTTAACCTTGGTTTATCCCGATGGTTTGACTGAGGTCAAGCCTCTAACGTTAACCAAGCGTGAGTACAAGATTCAAAGTGTCAAGGGCATTAGTTCTAAGATCATGAAGCCCGATCCCGTCGCGCAGGAAAGAGCGGCGAAAGACACGGCGCAGGTAAAAGCGGCGCGGGCCACATTTAGCGAGCAAACGGCCTTTTTACAGGCGTTTATTTGGCCGCTGACTGGGCGTATTTCCGGGGTTTATGGTAGCCAACGTATTTATAATGATGTACCCGGTAATCCACACTTTGGTGTGGATGTGGCGGCGAAAACCGGCACTGTCATGGTAGCGCCCGCCGATGGTGTGATAAGCCTTTCTGTTCCAGATATGTTTTATTCGGGTGGGACTATGGTGATCGACCATGGCTATGGCGTAAGTTCGAGCTTTTTGCACTTGAGTAAGCTGTACGTCAACGCGGGTGAAGCGGTTAAGCAAGGTCAAGCCGTGGCAGAGGTGGGCGCAACAGGTCGTGCTAATGGCCCGCATTTAGATTGGCGAGTGAACTGGTATCAAATGCGCCTCGATCCCACAACCATAGTGCCACCCATGGCAACAGTGCTAGCGAATGAGAAAGCCAGTAAAGCGGCTAAAAAGGGCTAGGTTCGATATCCAGCTCTGGCTCAATTAAATGGCGCTATGATGCGCCATTTTTTATGATTCTTATCGTTAGCACTCAACAAGTTGGATTCTTTATATTTGCTTTCACTGCCCGCTTGCAGGTAATGAGTTTCAACCGCTTAGCTCAAAAAGATTACTTCAATAATGGATGATCGGCAGGTAGCTGGCGGGTGATCCATAAAATCAGTTTGTGTTTCATGTTTGGCCCATCTTCTTTATCTTTGGCCAGTGGCTGGATTAAGTTGTCTGTGACCAATAAACGGTAAATACATTCCACTTTATCTTTGGGCGAGATGCCCTTGTCGAAGTCCGCATATCCGCGTTTTTTGGCATAGCCAATACCGATTTCCATGGCGAACTTCAATATTTGCGCTTCGTTCTTGTGTGGTTTCATTGGCGATCCTCTGTTTGCACATCGAATCCATCAAGTGGACTCGATAATGTACGTCTGATGGCATCTGCGAGTTATACGTCCTAAGTTACGCTAAATATGCTGTTTTCGAGATTTAATTTTGGCAATTTTTGACAAAACTACCAAAAAAAGGGCCTAAAGATGATCTGGATACTGAGTCTGAACACTGAACCTGATTGATATAGTCATCAACAGATTTGTTCGTTAAGACAAGTGCGGTAAGTGCCAATGGAAATCTAAGCTCAATGCTATCTTCTTGCAGATATTAAGCTCGCCTAAAATAGGCTGCCTACGTTTGCTCGCTGGCGATCACTGCTTTTATGCCATGGGGATGCACTTTAATGCACACATCATCGCGCTTAAAGGCAATCGTCGGATTGGCTAAACGCTCTTTATCCCCTTTGGGCGAGCTCATCTTAATTTTTATCCCAGCAAGGGATGCTAAGCTTTGTGAGATCAAGCCTTGTGAACTCAAGTCTGGTGAGCTTGACTGAACGGGCTCTGCAGTGTGCTCCGATGGCAGTAAAGCGCTGAGTTTGGGACATAGTGCGAGCAAATCTTGGCTCAGGGTATCGCACTCTGTCGCTTTTGAATCAATAACTAGCTCAATGTGTTCCCAGCCTTCCTGCGGATAGACTTTGTCGCTGGGGTAGGGAAGTTCGACACAGGCAATGCTAAATTGACCCAGCGTAAGTGGGATATCCAGTTCGATAATCAGAATCGTACGACCATTGATGATATTGTCTGAAATGATCTTACCGACGCGGCTAAAGGCATAGCGCAGCGCATCTGCACTGGCGATGGAATTGACGCGCAGCGCGACATGATCGCAAACCAGTGCTTTATCCGCTAAGTCTAAGGTTTCAAGCAAGGCTAAAATTTGTGCTTCGAAGGCGGGCCAGCTTTGGGTTAATTGCTCATAGCTGATGCTTGTGCTCTGCGGCGTGGCAGCTTCATTGGATGATGACATATAGGCTCCAAGGCATGTGTATTGCCGTTAGTTTTTATCCTTTACACAAAATCACGGGGATAATACGGCTAACGATATGATGTAAATGGCTAAATAAAAACGCCCATTAAGCTGGGCGTGTTTGATGTTGTGACATTATCTATTCGGCGTGTTGCCATGGCTAAGTAGGCTTAGGTTACGGCCAAATTTCAATTGGCGTTCCTTCATCGACCACTTTCCACACTTCATCCATTTCGGCGTTGGTTATCGCGATACAACCGTCGGTCCAGTTGTATTGCTGGGCTTGTTCTGGCGGCAACGGCGACTTAGGGTTCTGACCGTGGATCATGATCATGCCTCCGGGTCTAATGCCTAAGGCTTTGGCTCTGAGTTTATCTTCTTCATTGGGATAGGAAATATGGATCGATTTATAATAGGCACTGTCGGGCTTTTTATAATCTAGGGTATAACGTCCCTGTGGTGTGCGTTGATCGCCTTCCTTTAATTTGTGTCCTGCGGGTAAGTCACCCATGGCAATGCGATATTGTTTGAGTATTTTGCCATCGCGCAATAAAGCCATACTGGATTCGGATTTTGTGATCACCACAAGATCCACTTTACCCATGCCTGAGGCATGTAATCCGGGTGAAACGAGTGCCGCGATAGTCACAGTGAGGGTGGTCAATGTGGAAAGTAGGGTGGCGCGCATGAATTCCTCGAAAATTAACACTAGTTGTTGGCTTTTTTCGGCATCATACCGCAATTTTATCTTGCTGTGAGTAGATAATTTTGAGCTGAATGCAATTGCATGGCAGACTCGTGGGATATTTATGATGTAATCCCAGAGTTACTCAGTTTGTTGCAAGGAAGTAAAAGCTTTTATGTCTGAAAACATTGAATCCGAAAGCCCACTAAAACGTCAATTACGCACCATTATTTTTGGCACTGATACTCCCGCTGGCCGCTATTTTGATATCGCCTTAATGGTGTGCATTGTGCTGAGTGTCGCTCTAGTGTTTCTCGATACGGTAGAAGTGTTTCATCGTGAATACGGGCAGATTATTCGCGTCTTGGAGTGGGTCTTTACGATTATATTCACCCTTGAATATGGCCTACGTTTGTATTGTGCGACTCATCCCGTGTTATATGCCCGCAGCTTTTATGGCATAGTCGATTTGTTATCTGTATTGCCAAGTTATCTGGCGTTACTGATCCCTGGTGCTAACTTTACCTTAGTCATCCGAATTCTCAGGTTATTCAGGATTTTCCGCGTACTCAAATTACTGCGTTATTTGAGTGAAGGGAATGTGTTGCTTAGAGCCATGATGCAGTCGAGTCGTAAGGTCTTTATATTTTTCTTCTCGGTCAGTTTGATCGTTATGGTGCTCAGTGCGGTAATGTATGTTGTTGAAGGGCCTGATAATGGTTTTAGTTCAATACCTAAAGCTGTCTACTGGACAATTGTGACTATTACTACTGTCGGTTACGGTGATATCACCCCAAAAACGGGATTAGGTCAGGCGATTGCCGCTTTTACTATGTTGATTGGTTACTCAATTATCGCGATCCCAACTGGGATTTTAACCGCGGAAATCTCCCAAGAAGTGGGGCGCCATCGAGATTTACGCTCGTGCAATCAATGCCATAAAACCGGCCACGATCTTGATGCTATGTACTGTAGCCGCTGCGGATGCGAGTTAGATAGTCTAGATACCCCCGTTGAAAAAGGCGCTTAGTCATTGCGTTGGCGGACACTTATTATTTTTTGCAGGTAAAACACACGTATGACGCAAGCCAAGTTTGTTGAAGGCCCCATATTACGCCACATCTTAGTGATGAGTTCGACCGCCGCGGTGGGGATTTCTGCCTTATTTGTGGTGGATTTACTGGATATCTTTTTCCTGAGTTTATTGGGGGAGCATGAGCTTGCGGCGGCTGTGGGGTATGCGGGCAGTATCTCCTTTTTCACTACGTCCATTGGGATAGGCTTATCAATTGCTTTAGGCGCCTTAGTGTCTCGCTCGATTGGCGCAAAAGATGTGGTGCTGGCAAAGCGGTTATTGCTCAATAGCGCAGTGGTGACAACGCTGATTAGCGTGCTGGTGGCCGGCGTGGTCACTACTTTCATCCCTGAGTTGGTTGCCTTAGTGGGCGCAAGTGGCCATACGGCTGAGCTCGCTGCCAGCTACTTGTATATCTTAGTGCCTTCCTTGCCTTTTATTTGTCTTGCGATGGCGCTCGGCGGGGCTTTGCGCGCCGTGGGTGATGCAAAGTTATCTATGATGTCGACCTTAGCGGGCGGCGGCGTTAATGCTGTACTCGACCCGATTTTTATCTTCCTGTTCGCCATGGGGATTGAAGGCGCGGCATTGGCATCCGTTTTAGCGCGGGTGGCGGTATTTTTTATTGCTGGCCGCGGCGTTGTAGTTAAGCATAAGTTGTTAGGTCATTTCGATAAGGCGCATTTTATCGCCGATCTAAAACCCATCTTTGCCATAGCGGGACCCGCGATGTTAACCAACGTGGCGACGCCTATCGGTAATGCCTTTGTGACCCGAGCCATTGCCGATTTCGGTGACGCTTACGTGGCGGGCTGGGCGGTATTAGGGCGTTTAATCCCTGTGACCTTTGGGATGATCTTTGCGCTTTCGGGTGCGATTGGCCCTATTGTTGGGCAAAATTTTGGTGCGGGACAGTTTGACCGAGTGCGCGAGAGTTTAACGCGGGCGATTCAGTTTTGTGCTGTGTATGTGCTGGTAATGTCTCTGTTGCTGTTTGCGCTTAAGTCACATTTGGTCAATGTGTTTGATATGAAGGGCGATAGCGCCGACCTTATCCACTTTTTCTGTAGTTATATTGCGGTTTTCTTTATCTTTTCGGGGATTTTATTCGTGGCTAATGCGTCCTTTAATAACCTCGGTAAGGCTAAATATTCCACCTTGTTTAATGTTGGTAAAGCCACCTTAGGCACAGTGCCCTTTGTGTATTTGGGTGCACTTTGGGGCGGGGTTTATGGCGTGTTGATTGGGCAAGTTTTAGGGTCTATTTTGTTTGGTACTTTAGGTGTGTGGGTTGCCTACCGTTTAGTGGATAAAGTGGCGGCGCAGGCCCAGTTGTCCGCGATGGCGAATGTTGGCGGCATCAATGCCGCTCCCCGTAATGTTGCGCTGAGTGAAGAGGAGGAAATCGCGAACTGTGTGGCGGAGAACCTGCCGAGTGCGACCAATCCACTTTCATCTTCTTGCGTGCAGATGGCGCAATTAGCCGAGGAGCAAGAGAGTGAGTCGGTATTGCCAATAACGTATTTAGAAGAAGGCAAAAAGCCGAACTGACTTTATCAGTTAATAGTTCACTTGTTTTAGTGACGCTCCAAACTGTCAAATAACGTTATTGAATCAAACATAAATACTCCAGCTGCTTCACCGCGCACCGTTAGGAATACTGAAAAACAAAATGCCACAAGTTTGCTTGTGGCATTTTTGTTTTAAGCGGCGTTTGCAGTTAATCGAGTCGGGTTAACAATGCAAAAATAGGCCGCTAGAAAGCGTTATTCTGCGGTACTGTTTATTCTTCAATGCTTGGCGTGTCTTTTTGGCCTTCGACTTGTTCAGTCGTGGCTTCTAATGCCGCCATTTTTGCGCGTTCGGCCTTAGAGATGTAACCTGATTTTGCTGGCGAGCCGATAGTCACTGGGTCGACTTTATTCAGTCTGGCCTTAGCGCGTTTAGCAATTTTCTTGATGATCTTTTGTTTCTTGTTCATGACGTCTCTAATTTCGTTTCGCACCCGCTATGCGCAGGAATATGAGGCCAAGGGCTCAATTGAGGGCGGATTCTAACTCAATCTGAGCGAACTGACCATGTTTTGCTGAATTGTTTTACTGAAAGCTGTCGAAAAGAACTGCAACTTTTGGGCGTCTAATAATTGGTAGTCAATTCGGCAATAGCGCGTTTGTACGGGAGTTTGACTCAATGGGCAGTACAGGGATGAGTGCAATCGATGCCGAGTATTTACCGCTATATGCTGTCAGTAGGCGTTAAAAGCCATTATATTGCCCCGCATGATTCGTTCGATAAACTGACGCCAATGTCATTTTTTATTGCTTATGTACAATCTGAGGAAAAGCTGTGTTACTTAATAAAATCACTTTTTTCGAGCGTTTTGAACACGATATCCTAAGTGGTTCGAAAACCATTACCCTGCGCGATGAAGCCGAGTCCCATGTGATAGCGGGGCAAATTCTACCTGTGTCCACCTTCGAAACGGACCGCTGGTTTTGTGATATCCAGATTATCGATGTCACGCCAGTAAAGTTAACTGAGCTCACCAAAGTGCATGCCAAACAAGAGAATATGACTCTGCCACAGTTACGCGATGTGATTGCCGAGATTTACCCCGGTCTTGAGCAATTGTTTATGATCCGTTTTAGGATTTTGCCGCAGTAATTTGTCGCCGTAGTATGTCGCAGCAATGAGTGTTGTAAGATATTCTGGTTCGATTCATAAATAGAAAAGGCTGCGCTGCAGCCTTTTGGTTCATTGTTTTAATGTCACTTGCTTCAAAAGCATATTCAGTTGTTGAAGCTGGCTACACTGTCCAAGGTAGTAGCTTTTGAGCTACGCGGTCGGCTTGGCCTAAACGAATGGCGGCACGATGGCGCATTCGATACAAGGCTTGGTAGCACAAGGGTACTAAGTACAAGCTAGTCAAAGTCGAGAACGACAAGCCACCAATAATGGCGATTGCCATGGGCGAATACGGCGGGCCGCCGCCACCGATTTGGGTTTCACCCATCGCCAGTGGCACTAAGCCCAACACTGTGGTGCCCACTGTCATCAATACTGGCCGCAAACGCGTGATACACACGTCTCGAATGGTGGCGGACAATTTGTCGAGATCCGGCGTCATCTGGTTAATTTGATCCACCAGAACGATGCCGTTATTCACCACAATTCCCATTAAAATCAAGATGCCTATCATGGCCATCACAGAAATAGGCGTGCCCGTGATAAACAGCGCCCAGAATACACCTGTGATAGAAAATAGGATTGAAGTGATAATCGCCGTCGGCAATAACAGCGACTCAAATAGCGCCGCCATGACGATATAAATCATCGCGACAGCCAATAGCATATTGGTTGCCATCACATTCTGATCTTCATCTTGACGCTCGAATCCACCGCGTAATGAATAGTCGTAACCATTAGGGAAATGGATATTTTCCATCACTTGCTTGATCTTAGTTTGCGCTTCTTCCGTGGTGAGGTTTTCTAAGTTAGCGCCAATCGACAAAGAGGTTTGGCGATTAAAGTGCTTGATCGTATCGAAGCGAGGTTGGATTTCAATCTTCGCTAAGTTATCCAAGGTGTACACCCTTTGGTCGATGCGCACTATTGGTAACTGCTTGAGTTTTTCGAGCGACTTTTGCCACTCTTTCTCATAGGCCATTTCGATGCGCAGTTCGCCATTAGGATCGTGGCGGAACGAGCGCAGCGGTGAACCGCGCAGTGCCATAGAGATACTCGAAGCGATTTCATTGAGTTTTAAATCTAACCGCGCCGCCATTTGCCTGTCGATGCGGATAACCACTTCCTGTTGCGCACCGTTAAGCTCAGAGCGAACGTCTTGCATTCCTTTGATATTTTGCAGCAAAGGGATCACTTGTTCGCTTAAGTTAATCAGCTCAGAGGTTGAGCGCCCTGTGAGCGTCACGCGCACACCAGAGTTGTCATTGCCCCAACCAAATTGCGGTTTAGCGATGGAATACTTAGGAAAGCCGCTACGGATTTTCTTTTTCAACTCATCCAATGGTATAGGTAAGTCTTTCTTCAGCAATATCACCGATGAACCGTCGTCGGATGAATAGTAGCTGTAGACAGAATCAATATGAAATTCCTCTTTATTTTTATAAAGATACTCTTCCATTTGATTGACCATAGCTTCAGTCACATTGAGATTATGCCGACCTTCCACTTGGTAGTTGATGTAAATCCGCTCCTTGCTCTGGCTGTCTTCTTGATCTTGTTTGACCATAGACAGCGGCAGGGCGGTAGAGGCGAGAATGGCCACCGCAATCAAGCCTGAACGCCAAGGCCTCAGCAATACCCAGTTAAGCGTATTGTTGTAGAAGCGCTGTAACTTACCGGCATCCTTTTCGGGCGCGATATCGAAGTGGAACTTAGTCAACATCAAAGGGATCAAGGTTTTAGCAACCAGTAGTGATGCCGCAAGCGAGATACAAATCGCGATGGCAACATGCTCGAGGAAAATCGTCAGTTCCACTTTCACGCCAAAAATATTGGGTAAAAATACGATGGCAGTGGTCATAGTGCCCGCCAATACGGCGAGGGACACTTTATCGACCCCAGTCATCACTGACTCTTCATTATCCTTGGGTGATTTGCCCTGTTTCTCCTGCAACACGCTCTCGGTCACTACTACAGCGTTATCAATTAACATACCAATGGCGAGTAAGAGTCCCATCATAGACAGGATATTCAAGCTATAACCGAGTAAATACATGGCGGCGAGCGTCATACCGATGGAAATCGGCACAGACGACACGACCACTAAGGTCATTTTCAAATTACGTAGGAACAAGTACAGCACCACAAAGGACAGCAGGGCACCGATTAAGCCCGAAAGTAAAAGGTCCATCAGTGACGATTTAACCCCAGAGGCTTGATCTTCCATGATAAACAGACGAATACCTTGGAATTGCTGATCTTGTTTCGCTAGTTCAATGACTTTTAGTACGCGTTCAGACACTTCGACTAAGTTAGCGCCTGATTCCTTAAACACATCTAAACCGACAGCATAGTGCTGATCTAAGTGCCGGCCTTCGATACGCTCGGGCAAAGCAAACTGCACATCTGCAACATCGCCTAAGGTCAATCCTGGGATTAGCACCAGTGCTTTGATATCTTCAAGGTTTCTAAACTCGCCCTTCGGCGACACTTGGTAAACGATGTTACTGGCCCTGAGTGTGCCTGCGCTAATCACAAAGTTTTCTCTGCCGAGGCGGGCTTGCAAGTCGGTAGCTGAAAATCCACTGGCGGCAAGACGGTCGGCATTTATACGTACTTCAATTTGCTTTTGTTCAACGCCGTACAGGCTAACCTTAGAGACACCTTCAACACGTTCAAGTGGACGCTTGAGCTGTTTATCGAGTAAATCGAATGCGCCTGACAGCTCGCGGTCGCTCGATATACGTATCGTGAGCACAGGCATGTCGGCGGTGGAGAATTGGCGGATAAAGACCCGCTCAACGTCCTTTGGCAGTAAATGCCGCACCGCATCGATTTTTTCCCGCGCTTCTAGGCTCTTAGTAGCAACGTTTTCACCCCACTTCATGTTGATTTCGATTTCAGAACCTTCTTGGGAAGATTCAGATTCGAGCTCATCAATCCCACCCATAGTGGCGAGGGATTCCTCCAGCACTTTGGTGATATCGCGCTCTACTTCAGCGGGGGTTGAGCCCTTGTAGGGCACTTGCACCACAATCTGCGGAATATCGATACCGGGGAACATTTCCAGCGGTAACAAACGACTCGAGGCGAGACCAAATAGCAAGATAGCAAAGAAGAACATGCTGGTGGTCACGGGACGCTTAATGGCTAAACGGGTGAGGTTCATGGGCGAGCCTCCTCAACGTCATGCGCGATATCTGTGGCTGCAACGTCATACACTTTACGGTCGAACAGGGCGTAGAGCACCGGCAGCACAATTAAGGTCAGTAAAGTGGATAAACTCAGACCAAAGATCACCGTAATCGCCATAGGTGCACGCACCTCTGAACCATCGCCTAACCCCAGCGCCATCGGCAATAAGCCTAAGGTGGTGGTGAGCGTTGTCATCATAATGGGGCGTAGGCGCGATTTAGCGGCGGCGCGAATAGCATCGAGTTTTTCAACGCCTTCACTGCGCAGTTGGTTGATGCGATCCACAAGCACAATCGCGTTGTTCACCACGATACCCGCCAACATGATAAGGCCGATAAACACCACCACACTCAAATGGGTTTGGGTGATATACAGACCCAGCACGCTACCTGCCAATGCCATAGGCACGGCAAAGAGGATAAGCAAGGGATGCAGTAGTGACTCAAACTGACTCGCCATCACTAAATACACTAAGAAAATCGCTAAGATAAGGGCAATTTTGAGTGACTGGAACGAGTGCTCCATTTCCTCATTTTGACCACCAAAGCGGGCTTGCACCGATGCGGGCAGCACTTGTTGCGACAGTATTTGCTGCGCCTGTGCCACTGCATCGCTTAAGTCACCGTAGGCGAGGTTCGCCGACACCAATGCCACACGTTGCTGGCTGATACGGTTAATCGCCGAGGGGCCTAATTGTAATGACACTTCGGCAACCGCGCTTAAGGCAATGGGTTGGCTGCTGTTCGGGTTGATGATTAAGGCATCGATATCGCTGATATGATCGCGCTCGGCGAGTTCACTGCGCACCAGAATATCAATCTTACGATCACGTACTGTGTATTGGCTGGCAATAGTGCCGCCAACCCGCTGGGCAATGCGATTCGCCACCGTTGGCGCGTCCATTCCGAGCGCTGCTAACCTTGCATGATCGAAACGGATACTCAGCTCAGGTTGACCATCACGCAGACTGGTATTCACATCAGCAAAACGATCCGATGCGGATAACGCTTTGACTAGACTATCGGCACTGCGCTTGAGCAAGTTCAAATCGTAGCCCGTGAGCTCAATCTCCAGTGGCGTTTTAAAGCTGAACAACTCAGGTTGCTCGATTTTCGCTTCAAGTTCAGGAATGCGGCGTGCGGTATCACGCAGCACTTGAGTGATTGCGTTATAGGCACTGTGATCTGTCAGCACCACTTGTAGGCGGCCCCAATTTTCACCACCGCGAGCAGTATCCGAGGTCATCAAACCACCGCTACCAGCTTGGCTATAGGCATGTTTGACTTCGGGTCTGTCCTTGATAGACAACGCGAATTGTTGCAATACCTTATCGGTTTCGCTCACTGCAGTACCCGGTGGCAGTAGGATTTCTACATAGAATTCGCCCTGATTCATCGGTGGAATAAGCTCCATACCTAGGCGAGGTAATAGGCTAATACACGCACTTGTTATCGCAATGGTGAGCAGCAGCGTGGTCATTTGTTGACGCAGCGCCGAGGCTAGCAGCTTGTGATAAACCTTCTCGATACTGTGGTAGACAAAGTTAAACCCTGAACTCAAAGGACGCATGATAAGACCGATTAGCCAGGAGAAGAAGCGGCCTAAAATCAGCACTAAGGTCAGTAATGCACTAGGTAAGTAACTAAATATCAACAGAATAGGGAATGAGAACACAGTCGCGCTGTAGTGCTTAAGTTTACCCATTTTAGTGGTGGGTTTATCCTTTGGCGTGGTTTTTATCAGCGCGGGTAAGGTTTTAAAGCCTTCGCGTGATGCCAGCATAGGGATAGAGGTTAAGGCGACTAACAGCGAGGCTAATAAAGCAAAGGTGACCGTCAGCGCTTGGTCGGAGAACAGGGCACCGGCAATCCCATCTACAAACACTAAGGGTACAAATACCGCAAGGGTCGTCAGTGTGGAGGCGAAAATCGCGCCCGCTACTTCTTTAGTTCCTGTGACTGCAGCGTCTAACTTACTCATGCCTTCCCTGCGACAGCGGTCGATGTTCTCTAATACCACAATGGCGTTATCGACTAACAGACCAATGGCGAGTGCAATACCACCTAATGACATGATGTTTAAGCTGATATCGGCAAAATACATCATGTTAAAGGTAGCGATAACCGAGAAGGGAATCGAGATGGAGATAATCAGCGTTGGAATGATGTTACGCAGGAACAGGTAAATCACCAGCATAGATAATAAACTGCCCATCAGCGCCGAAGAGGTGACTTCACTGACCGCACTTTCGATAAACTCGGATTGATCGTAAATTACTTCGAGTTTGTTTTGCTTAGGATCTTGATTAATTTTGACGAGTTCATCGCGCAGTTTTTTGGCGACGGCGACAGTGTTAGCATCACCTTCTTTATAAATCGCCAGTTCAATCGATTCTTGGCTACCGATACGGGTGATATCGCTACGCTCTTTAAAGGCATCGGTAATGGTGGCGACTTCGAATAAACGCACTAAGGTTTGCTCGTCGCGATAGACGATCACTTGGCCAAGTTCATCCAATGAATTGAATTGATTAAGTGTGCGCACTAAGTATTCGCGATCACCTTGGATCACTTTACCGGCAGAGAGGTTGATGTTTTCCTCATTAATACGACGTTTAATGTCGTCGGCATTGAGATTAAGTTGCGATAGTTTTTCTTGATTGAGCTGAATGTGTACTTCTTGCTCTAGGCCGCCGGATAAACGCACGGCGGCGACCCCAGAAAGCGCTTCTAAGCGACGCTTAAGCTCTTCTTCTGCGTAGGTGCGCATTTGCTTAAGATCGGCTTCTGAAGCATTGGGGACAGACAACGCGAGACGCATGATTGGGTCAAGGTTGGGGTTAAAACGCAGTAATAAGGGCTTTTTAACGTCCAAAGGCAGGGCGATAGTGTCGAGTTTTTCGCGCACATCTAAACTCGCCATGTCCATTGTGGTGCCCCATTCAAACTCGAGCACTACATCTGACATGCCTGAGCGCGAAATAGAACTGATTTTACGTAAGCCTTTGACCACGCCAACGGCTTCTTCAATCGGTTTAGAGACGAGCTGTTCAACTTCTACTGGCGCCGCACCGTCATACATAGTGCGGATGGTTAATGTGGGATAGCTTAAGTCTGGCAGTAACTTTACCGCTAAGCGGGAAAATCCCACCATGCCGAATAAAATCACCGCCAGCATGAACATCCATACCGTGACTGGCCGTTTAACGGAAGTGCTGATAATTGACATGAAAGACTCCTATCAGTTCTTAGCGGAAGCAAGATCGAGTGGGGTGATCACTTCGACTAAGGATTGGTCTTTCAAGTTTTGCTGGCCGCGGGTAACGACTTGTTCGCCTGGGTTAATGCCTGCAACTACTTCCACAAAGTCACCTTCACGGTAGCCAATTTCGACTTCACGGCGGTTCGCATTGGTGCCATCGATAACATACAGAGCTTGCCTGTTATCTTGGTTGATCAGTGCACTGTAGGGAACCGTAATCACGTTTTCGTGGGTGTCATACTTAAGCTCAACACGGGTAAACATCCCTGCTTTTAGGCGCGCTTCTTGATTCGGTACGGCTAATGTCACTTTAAACGTGCCACTTTGCGGGTCAACAATCGGGCTTATCCGCAGCACTTTGGCATGGATAGCATTTTTACTTTGTTGATTGCTGAACACTTGTGCTTCTTGGCCAAGTCTTAAGCTGGCAAGTTGTTGCTCTGGCAGATGGACTATACCGTGGAGTTCATCTTGATTGACTATGTAGAACAAGTCGCCAAATTCCTTCGCCATGTTGCCTGCTTTCACATAACGTTTAGCGACGACACCGCTGATAGGGGACAGTACGCGGCTTTCACTAACTTGTAGCTCGGCAAGATCTTTCTTAGCGATGGCGGCTTGCAAGTTATATTCAAGTTTGGCCATCGAATCAGCGCTGATAAATTCTTTGTTGCCCATTTTCTTCAGACGATTCAATTCCTGCTCAATGATTTTAACTTCGGCTTCTGAGCGGTCTAAATCGTATTGCTGTCTTTTGGCATCGATAACGGCGAGCACTTGCCCCTTCTGCACGCGGTCACCTTCTTCAACGGCCAATGATTCAATGAGTCCAGAAATGCGGCTGACGACATTGGCTTCTTGAGGTGCTTCTAAGGTGGCTGTTGTGCTGTAGAAAGATGAAACGTTTCCTTGCATCACTGTGGTGGTTTCGACGGGAATGGCATATTTTTCTTCTTTTTTAGCCATTTCTTCCTTGCCACAGGCTGCTAGCATTGAAATCATGAGCAGGGGTAGGGCGAATTTAGCAATGTTTGACTTTTCCATAAGTGTGTTACCTGTTGTCTTTATTGTGATGCCATTTGATAGCAGAAACCATGCCAATGTTAAATGTAGCTTAATTTCATATAGTTAAGCTATATTTAAGTTAGGGCTAATGTGTGGATTTCACTAAATGTAGCTAAAAAGTTTAAAAAGTGATGAGAATAACTAAAGGCGGTTAACAGCGGTTATGCAAGTAGGCAATTGCAACAATGTATTTTGTCTAACAAGGGGAGTGTAAAAGGTGATTGTTCGATATGAAAAAAGCGCCCTCAGGCGCTTTTTAATGCGTAAGTCGTGGGACTTAGCGTTTGTCTTGTGCGACGAAATCACGTGCAGTTTCGCCAGTGTATAACTGACGTGGACGGCTGATTTTGTGGCCTGGTTGATCTAACATTTCTTTCCAGTGAGCAATCCAGCCTACAGTACGAGCCAGTGCAAACAGCACAGTGAACATACTGGTTGGAATACCAATGGCTTTCATGATGATGCCAGAGTAGAAGTCGACGTTTGGATACAGCTTCTTAGAAATGAAGTATTCGTCTTCAAGCGCAATGCGCTCAAGCTCCATTGCCACATCCAATAGTGGATCGTTAACTTTCAGTTCTTTCAGCACTTCGTGACAGGTTTCACGCATAACTTTGGCACGTGGGTCAAAGTTTTTGTAAACACGGTGTCCAAAGCCCATCAGACGGAATGGATCGTTCTTGTCTTTAGCACGTTCAATGAATTCAGGAATGCGGTCAACTGAACCGATTTCTTCTAACATTTGCAAACAGGCTTCGTTAGCGCCGCCGTGTGCAGGGCCCCAAAGAGACGCGATACCCGCTGCGATACACGCAAATGGGTTAGCACCTGAAGAACCGGCTAAACGTACGGTTGAAGTCGATGCATTTTGTTCATGATCAGCATGTAAAATGAAGATCCTGTCCATTGCACGTTCAACGATAGGGTTAACTATGTATTCTTCGCATGGCACAGCAAACATCATGCTTAAGAAGTTACCCGCATAGCTTAAGTCATTACGTGGGTACACGAATGGCTGGCCTGAAGAATACTTGTAGCACATGGCTGCTATCGTAGGCATTTTTGAGACTAAGCGATAAGCGGCGATTTCGCGGTGACGTGGATCGTTAACATCCAGAGAGTCTTGGTAAAATGCAGATAATGCACCCGTCACACCACATAACATGGCCATAGGATGAGCATCACGACGGAAACCTCTAAAGAAGAAGGCTAGCTGCTCGTGAACCATAGTGTGGGTTTTAACTGTATGTACAAACTCAGTATATTGCGCTTTCGTCGGCAGTTCACCGTAAAGCAGCAGATAACACAGGTCTAGGTAATCGGAGTCAACGGCTAGTTGATCGATTGGATAGCCACGGTGTAACAATATACCCAGATCACCATCAATGTAGGTAATTGCAGATTCACAGGAGGCAGTCGCAAGAAAACCTGGATCAAAAGTAAAGTAACCTTTGCTGCCAAGTTTACTGATGTCGATTACGTCAAAACCAGCGGTTCCCTGCTTTACTGGCAATTCTATCGAGTCGTTCCCTGGTAATTCTAATTTGGCTTTTAAATCAGCCATACCCCGTTCTCCTTACTTAGTTCTTATCTGTGAGTGCGGCATGTCAAACCGCCATTACTTTACAGCCATTCTAGATCACATTTCAATTTAAATAAGCGTTTAAATTTGTTAGACCATGGTATAAATGCCTTTACTTTCCCATGCGGAACTGGCACTTACAGTAAAAATTCGTCAAAAAAACATAATTTGCATTCTGTGATGTTTGTATTTGACATTTGCCGCGAGTATACTTGCCTCGCCCAATAAGGGCCGCAAACAACGATTATAAAGCACCCTCTGTTTACATGTTAAATGAGTGCGTGCTCAGATAGTTAACTGTTTGTTTAAACTTTGCTTTTGTGTTTACTTTTGCCGTGATTCACATCCCAGTTTAAAGTTTGTACAAAAGCGGTTCACATAACAAAAAAAATGCTCAATGGAGCTGAGTGAGCAGAACGTGAAAAAGCAAAGACCTGTCCATTTAGATCTGCAGACCATTCGCTTTCCTGCAACAGCGATTGTGTCAATTCTTCACCGTGTTTCCGGTGTCATCATGCTGTTCGCAGTTGGCATTCTCATTTGGTTGCTAAATTCATCTTTAGCATCAGCTGAAAGTTTCGCTGGCGTGCAATCTCTATTTGATAACTTCGTTATGAAGTTCATCCTGTGGGGCATTATGACTGCACTGGCGTATCACTTGTTTGGTGGCCTACGTCACTTAGTAATGGATACCGGTCGTTGGGAAGAATTGTCATCGGGTGCCGCATCAGCGAAAGCTGTATTTGCCTTAACGGTAGCCTTTTCAATCATAGCGGGGATTTGGGTATGGTAACCAATGCAGCAAGTTTTGGACGCAGTGGTGTTCATGACTTTATTCTACTACGCGCTAGTGCAGTGATCCTCGCCTGTTACACCATTTTCTTGGTTGGCTTTATTGCATGTAGTTCCCCTCTCACCTACGACGTCTGGCATGGCCTTTTTAGCGCTCTGCCAATGAAAGTGTTTACACTTCTGACGCTGGTTGCATTACTCGTACACGCTTGGATTGGTGTATGGCAAGTGCTGACAGATTACGTCAAGTGCACGTCGTTACGTGGTGTTTTACAGTTCACCTTTGTCGTTACCGTATTTTGTTATTTTGCGGCCGGCATTGTTATTGTGTGGGGTGTCTAAGTGAGTATTCCAGTACGCGAATTTGATGCTGTAGTGATCGGTGCCGGTGGCGCTGGTATGCGTGCAGCGCTGCAGATTTCCAAAGAAGGTAAAAGCTGTGCGCTTTTATCAAAAGTATTTCCAACTCGTTCTCATACCGTATCTGCGCAGGGTGGTATCACTGTTGCGTTAGGTAACGCCCATGAAGATCATTGGGAACAGCATATGTACGATACCGTGAAGGGTTCCGATTTTATCGGTGACCAAGAAGCGATTGAGTTCATGTGTAAAACCGGTCCTGAAGCCGTTATTGAACTTGAGCAAATGGGTTTGCCTTTCTCTCGTTTCGAAAATGGCACGATTTACCAACGTCCATTTGGTGGTCAATCTAAGAACTTTGGCGGCGAGCAGGCTGCACGTACTGCGGCAGCTGCCGACCGTACTGGTCATGCTTTGTTGCACTGTTTATACCAACAAAACGTTAAGCATAAGACGCAAGTCTTCTCAGAATGGTATGCATTAGATCTCGTTAAAAACGATGATGGCGCTGTTGTGGGTTGTACTGCGATTGAAATTGAAACGGGTGATATCGTTTATTTCAAAGCCAAAGCAACGATTCTAGCGACCGGTGGTGCAGGGCGTATTTACGCTTCTACTACTAACGCGCATATCAACACCGGTGACGGTGTCGGTATGGCAATGCGTGCTGGCGTGCAAATGCAAGACATGGAAATGTGGCAATTCCACCCAACTGGCATCGCCGGCGCGGGTGTACTTGTGACTGAAGGTTGTCGTGGTGAAGGCGGTTATCTGCTGAACAAAGACGGCGAGCGCTTTATGGAGCGTTATGCCCCTAACGCGAAAGATTTGGCATCACGCGACGTGGTAGCGCGTTCAATGATGACTGAAATCCGCGAAGGTCGTGGTTTAGACGGTCCATTAGGTCCACACTGTTTACTCAAGCTTGATCACTTAGGTAAAGAAACATTAGAAGCACGTTTACCAGGCGTGTGTGAATTGTCTCGTACCTTTGCCCATATCGATCCGGCCGATGGTCCAATCCCAGTATTACCAACCTGTCACTACATGATGGGCGGTCTGCCAACTAAGGTCAGTGGTCAAGTTATTCGTAAGAATGAAGACGGCACTGAACAAGATGTTATCGGTCTGTTTGCTGTGGGTGAGATTGCCTGTGTATCTGTTCACGGTGCAAACCGCTTAGGTGGTAACTCATTGCTCGATTTAGTGGTCTTTGGCCGCGCAGCGGGTCAGCATTTAGGTAAAGCTTTGGATGAGACTGACGATCCAAAAGACGCAAGCGATGCGGATATTCAAGCATCACTGGCTCGTCTAAATCGTTGGGAAAGCAACAAAGATGGCGAAGATCCAGCGCAAATCCGTAAGGATCTGCAACTGTGTATGCAATTAAACTTCTCTGTATTCCGTCGTGGCGATGCTATGGCTGAAGGGTTAGAGCAGTTGAAAGTGATTCGTGAACGTCTTGCAAATGCTAAATTGTCTGATAACTCTCGTGAATTCAATACTCAACGTATTGAATGTTTAGAGTTAGATAACCTAATGGCAACAGCAATCGCTACGGCCTATGCTGCTAACTTCCGTACTGAAAGTCGCGGTGCTCACTCACGTGAAGATTATTTAGAGCGTGATGATGAGAACTGGTTATGCCACAGCTTATTTGACCCTGTGACTGAAACGATGGATCGTCGTGCAGTGAACATGGCACCTAAGTTACGTGAAGCATTCCCACCGAAGAAACGTACCTACTAGGAGTTGCAAAGATGAAATTGACATTTGCAGTTTATCGCTACAATCCTGACGTAGATACTAAACCGTATATGCAGGATTACAGCTTAGAAGTAGCTGACGGCTCTGACATGATGGTGCTCGATGCACTGATTAAGTTGAAAGAGCAAGATCCAACTCTGTCATTCCGTCGCTCATGCCGTGAAGGTGTGTGTGGCTCTGACGGTGTGAACATGAATGGTAAAAATGGTCTGGCGTGTATTACCCCAATTTCAACCTTTAAAGGCAAGAAATTAGAAATACGCCCATTACCAGGTATGCCAGTTGTTCGTGACTTAGTTGTTGATTTAACTCAGTTCTATAAGCAGTATGAGAAGATCAAGCCTTACCTCATCAATGATGAGAAAGCACCAGCCCGTGAACACTTACAATCACCTGAAGAGCGTGCTCATTTAGATGGTCTGTACGAATGTATCATGTGTGCCTGTTGTTCTACGGCTTGCCCATCATTCTGGTGGAATCCTGATAAGTTTATCGGTCCAAGCGGTCTGCTTCACGCATATCGTTTCTTGATCGACAGTCGCGATACAGCAACAGAAGAACGTTTATCTGAGCTGGACGACGCCTATAGTGTGTTCCGTTGCCACGGCATCATGAACTGCGTTGACGTGTGTCCAAAAGGTCTTAATCCGACTAAAGCAATTGGTCATATTAAGTCCATGCTGTTGAAGCGAGCAGTGTAATGCGAGAACCCGAGCTGAAACCAATAATAATATAGCTCTTGAAGAGTCACTTTCTGGTAGCAGAAGGTGACTCTTTTGCGTATGTAATGGAAGACAACGCGCCGTATATCTGGACATCTAGGGGCGGCAGAAATTATGCGTCGAAGGTAATCTCTACAGACTGCATATTTAATACTATGGCTAAGCACGTGTATAAAGTTTGAAAGGAATAGAAATGCACCAAGGCATCATGAAAGCCTGGCTCGAATCATCTCACTTAAGTGGTGCAAATTCGACCTACGTAGAAGAGATGTATGAAGCCTATCAAGAAAACCCACAGTCAGTCGCTGATGATTGGCGTGCGGTATTTGATAATCTCCCTCCTGTGAACGGTGCCTCTGTTGATGCGCCTGAAGCTGCTCACTCAAAAGTACGTGATTATTTTCGCAGTTTAGCGTTAGAAGGACGCCATAAGAGCTCTGCTCGTGTGACGGATCCTGAATTGGATGCTAAGCAAGTTAAAGTCCTGCAGTTAATTAACGCCCATCGTTTCCGTGGTCATCAAGGTGCTAACCTTGACCCCCTAGAACTGTGGAAACGCGAACCTGTGGCCGATTTAGATCCTGCCTTCCACGGCCTGACTAAAGAAGACATGGATCGTGAGTTTAATACTGGTTCTTTTGCTCATGGTGGCGAAACCATGAAGCTTGCGGATTTGGTAAAAGCACTGAAAGCCACTTATTGTGGTTCTATCGGTGCTGAATATATGCACATTACCGATACCGATGAGAAACGCTGGATCCAACAACGTCTCGAACCTTCCTTAGGTAAAGCTAACTACGATAAAAGTGTTAAGACACGCATTCTTGAAGGCTTAAACGCCGCAGAAGGCATTGAAAAATACTTAGGTGCTAAATTCCCTGGTGCGAAACGTTTCTCGTTAGAAGGCGGCGATGCGTTAGTGCCTATGATGCGCGAAATTATTTATCGTGCAGGTGAAGCGGGTACTAAAGAAATCGTCGTTGGTATGGCTCACCGTGGTCGTCTAAACGTACTGGTTAACGTATTAGGTAAGCGTCCTGCTGAACTGTTTGATGAGTTCGCGGGTAAGCATGCTGATACCCACGGTTCGGGTGACGTTAAGTACCACCAAGGTTTCTCCTCTGATTTCGAAACGCCGGGCGGCAATGTGCATTTAGCACTAGCCTTTAACCCATCGCACCTTGAAATCGTTAACCCTGTGGTCATTGGTTCGGTACGTGCCCGCCAAGACCGTCGCGGTTGTAAGGATGGCTTACAAGTCATGCCTATTACTATTCACGGTGACTCAGCCATTGCGGGTCAAGGGATAGTACAAGAGACATTCAACATGTCTCAAACCCGCGGTTTTAAAGTGGGCGGCAGTATTCGCATCGTAGTGAACAACCAAGTGGGTTTCACTACGTCTAACCATGCGGACGTGCGTTCAACTGAATATTGTACTGACATCGCTAAGATGGTTCAGGCGCCGATTTTCCACGTTAACTCTGACGATCCAGAAGCGGTTGCATTTGTATCGCAGTTAGCCGTTGATTATCGTAACGAGTTCAAACGTGATGTGGTGGTTGAATTAGTCTGTTATCGCCGTCATGGCCATAACGAAGCCGATGAGCCAAGTGCAACTCAACCGCTGATGTATGCCAAGATCAAGAAACACCCAACGCCACGTAAGATTTATGCAGACAAGTTAATTGCTGAAAACGTGATTGCTGCCGATGAGGTGACTGGTCTTATCAATAATTACCGTGACGCATTAGATCAGGGTGATTGTGTGGTGAAAGAATGGCGTCCAATGACGCTGCATTCTGTTGACTGGACACCTTATATTGGTCGTGAGTGGGACGAAGCGTTCGAATCTGCGATGTCGGCAGAACGTTTACAAAACCTTGCGGACAAATTGAGCTACGTTCCTGAAAGCCATCCATTACAATCCCGTGTTGCTAAGATTTATGGCGACCGTGTTGCTATGGCAAAGGGTGAGAAACCACTCGATTGGGGCTTTGCAGAAACCTTGGCTTATGCCTCGATTCTGGAAGACAACAAGCGCGTTCGTATCACAGGTCAAGATTCTGGCCGTGGCACTTTCTTCCATCGTCATGCTGTGTTGCACAATCAAAACGATGGCACGACTTACATGCCACTACGCAACATTGCCGATGAGCAAGGTCCGATTGATATTACTGACTCAGTGTTATCTGAAGCCTCAGTATTGGCATTTGAATACGGCTATGCGACGGCAGAACCTGGCGGCCTGACCATTTGGGAAGCCCAGTTTGGTGACTTTGCCAACTGTGCCCAAGTGGTTATTGACCAGTTCTTGTCATCGGGTGAACAAAAGTGGGGCCGTTTATGTGGTCTGACTATGTTGTTGCCCCATGGTTATGAAGGCCAAGGTCCAGAGCACTCAAGCGCCCGTTTAGAGCGTTTCTTGCAAATGTGTGCTAACCACAACATGCAAGTGTGTGTGCCTTCAACACCTGCACAGGTTTACCATATGTTGCGCCGTCAAGTGGTGCGCCCAATGCGTCGACCGCTTATCGTGATGTCGCCTAAATCATTGCTGCGTCATCCATTAGCCGTGTCGAGTTTGGAAGAATTGGCCAGTGGTAGTTTCCAAAATGTGATCGGTGAAATCGATACCTTGGAAGCAAGCAAAGTGGATCGCGTTGTTTTCTGTAGTGGTAAAGTTTACTTCGAACTACTGGAAAAACGTCGTAAAGAAAACATCACTAACGTAGCGTTAATTCGTGTTGAACAGTTATATCCGTTCCCACATGATGAAATGATCGTTGCTTTGGCTGATTACCAACATGTTAAAGATTTTGTTTGGTGTCAGGAAGAGCCACAGAACCAAGGTGCTTGGTACTCGAGTCAACACCATTTCTGGGCCGCGATTCCTGCAGGTGCACAGTTAACTTATGCCGGCCGTGAAGCGTCAGCTGCGCCAGCATGTGGTTACCCTGAGTTACATACACATCAGCAAGAATCTTTAGTGAACATTGCCCTGAAACTTACAATCACACTGTAGTAATAGACATTTTATAAAAGGATAGTTTTTCATGAGTATCGAAATCAAGGTACCTGTACTACCAGAATCTGTTGCCGATGCCACGATTGCCACTTGGCATGTGAAAGTGGGCGAGCAAGTTTCTCGTGATCAAAACCTGGTTGATATTGAAACCGATAAAGTGGTTCTTGAAGTGGTTGCGCCAGAAGATGGCCACATTGGCGAGTTTTTATTTGAAGAAGGAGCCACTGTTTTAGGTGAACAAGTGATCGCTAAGTTCATCGCTGGTGCAGTTTCTGGCCAAGAAGTGACTAAAGCTGAAGCAGAAGCGGCAACGCCAGCAGCTGAAACCAGCGATGAAAGCAGTGATGCGTTAAGCCCATCTGTACGCCGTTTACTTGCCGAGCACAATGTTGATGCTAGCAAAGTAAAAGGCACGGGTGTGGGTGGTCGTATTACGAAAGAAGACGTTGAAGCTTTTGTTAAGTCTGCCCCTAAAGCAGCGGCGCCAGCAGCACCTGCTGTGGCTCCGTTAGCGGCTGGCCGTAGCGAGAAGCGCGTGCCAATGACACGTCTGCGTAAGACAATCGCTAACCGCTTGTTAGAAGCGAAAAACTCTACCGCTATGCTCACGACATTTAACGAAGTGAACATGAAGCCAATCATGGATATCCGTAAGCAATACCAAGATATCTTTGAAAAGCGCCACGGTATCCGTTTAGGCTTTATGTCTTTCTACATCAAAGCTGTGACTGAAGCGCTGAAACGTTTCCCAGAAGTCAACGCGTCTATTGATGGCGATGATATCGTTTATCACAACTACTTCGACATCAGCATCGCAGTATCAACGCCACGTGGTCTGGTAACACCAGTGTTACGTGACACTGATACCATGAACTTAGCTGAAATCGAAAAAGCAGTTCGTGACTTAGCCCTTAAAGGCCGTGACGGTAAGCTGACTGTGGCTGACATGACTGGCGGTAACTTCACTGTGACTAACGGTGGCGTTTTCGGTTCATTGATGTCTACACCAATTCTTAACCTGCCACAAAGCGCGATTTTAGGCATGCATGCCATTAAAGATCGCCCAATGGCAGTCAATGGTCAGGTTGAAATCCTGCCCATGATGTACCTGGCACTCTCATATGACCATCGTATTGTTGATGGCCGTGAGTCTGTTGGTTTCTTGGTGGCGATTAAAGACTTCCTAGAAGACCCAACTCGTCTGCTGCTTGATCTGTAAGACAACTCGCTAAGAGTTTGCGCTTAAAGAAATAGCCAGACATACCCTCGTGACTGGCCCAAACGGGCCAGTTGGATTTGATTAGAAGTATACGGATAGATCATCATGAATTTGCATGAGTATCAGGCAAAATCCTTATTTGCCGAATATGGTTTACCAGTGTCAGAAGGTTTTGCATGTGATACAGCCCAAGAAGCTGTAGAAGCGGCAGGCCATATTGGCGGAAATTTATGGGTTGTTAAGTGTCAAGTACACGCAGGCGGCCGCGGTAAAGCGGGTGGCGTTAAAGTCACTGGCGATAAAGAAGAAATCAGAGCCTTTGCCGAACACTGGTTAGGCAAAAATCTGGTGACTTATCAAACTGATGAGAAAGGTCAGCCAGTTGCTAAAATTTTAGTAGAAAGCTGCACCGACATTGCTAACGAACTGTACCTAGGTGCCGTTGTTGACCGCGCGACTCGTCGCGTAGTGTTCATGGCGTCGACTGAAGGTGGTGTTGAAATTGAGAAAGTGGCAGAAGAAACGCCAGAACTCATCCACACTGCAATCATCGATCCTTTGACTGGTCCACAAGGTTATCAAGCACGTGATCTTGGCTTCAAGTTAGGTTTAAACCCAACTCAAATGAAGCAGTTCACTAAGATTTTCATGGGTCTGGCGACTATGTTCGTTGATCATGATTTCGCATTGCTTGAAATCAACCCGCTGGTTATTACCACTGAAGGCAACCTACACTGCCTAGACGGTAAAATCGGTATCGACGGTAACGCACTTTACCGTCAACCAAAAATCAAAGGCATGCACGATCCATCACAGGATGATGCCCGCGAAGCTCACGCTGCTAAGTTCGAACTGAACTATGTAGCATTAGACGGTAACGTTGGCTGTATGGTGAACGGTGCTGGTCTGGCTATGGGTACTATGGATATCGTTAACTTGCACGGTGGCAAGCCAGCGAACTTCCTAGACGTAGGCGGCGGCGCGACTAAAGAACGTGTAGCAGAAGCTTTCAAAATCATTCTGTCTGACAGCAATGTGAAAGCGGTTCTGGTTAACATTTTCGGCGGTATCGTACGTTGTGACATGATCGCAGAAGGTATTATCGGCGCTGTTAAAGAAGTGGGCGTTAAAGTACCTGTTGTGGTTCGTTTAGAAGGTACTAACGCTGAAC
This sequence comes from Shewanella sp. SP1S2-4, assembly GCF_031932075.1. Lineage (NCBI taxonomy): Bacteria > Pseudomonadati > Pseudomonadota > Gammaproteobacteria > Alteromonadales > Shewanellaceae > Shewanella > Shewanella sp. SP1S2-4. Next base: position 20,043 of record NZ_JAUOET010000010.1, on the reverse strand, counting down.
TTGGCCGTGAAGTATTAGCTAAATCAGGTCTTGATATCATTGCAGCTACCAGTCTGACTGACGCGGCTGAGCAAGTTGTTAAAGCTGCGGAGGGCAAATAATGTCTGTCTTAATCAATAAAGATACCAAGGTAATTTGCCAAGGTTTCACTGGCGGTCAAGGTACATTCCACTCACAACAAGCTATCGATTACGGTACGCAAATGGTGGGCGGTGTGTCTCCTGGTAAAGGCGGTCAAACTCACTTAGGTCTGCCAGTGTTTAACACTGTGAAAGACGCTGTAGCTGCTACTGGCGCGACTGCTTCTGTGATCTATGTTCCGGCTCCTTTCTGTAAAGATGCCATTCTTGAAGCTATCGACGGTGGCATTGAGCTTATCGTTTGTATCACTGAAGGCATTCCTACACTTGACATGCTGCAAGTTAAAGTGAAGCTTGAAGAAACTGGCGTTCGCATGATCGGCCCTAACTGCCCAGGTGTTATCACCCCAGGTGAATGTAAGATCGGCATCATGCCAGGTCACATCCACTTAAAAGGCAAAGTGGGTATCGTTTCACGTTCAGGTACACTGACCTATGAAGCGGTTAAGCAAACGACTGATGAAGGTTTCGGCCAATCTACTTGCGTAGGTATCGGTGGTGACCCAATTCCAGGTACTAACTTCATCGACGTATTGGAAATGTTCCAAAACGATCCACAGACTGAAGCGATCGTGATGATCGGTGAAATCGGTGGTAACGCTGAAGAAGATGCGGCTGCTTACATCAAAGCACACGTAACTAAGCCTGTTGTGTCTTACATTGCGGGTGTAACTGCACCTGCTGGTAAGCGTATGGGCCACGCTGGCGCGATTATCGCTGGCGGTAAAGGTACTGCAGAAGACAAATTTGCTGCATTAGAAGCAGCTGGCGTGACAACTGTCCGCTCGCTAGCTGATATCGGCAAAGCGCTGCGTACTCGTACTGGTTGGTAAGCTAAACCGTTCGATACTAAAAGGCGCCTAAGGCGCCTTTTTTATTGGCTGTATAAGACAGGAATGGGATTGAGCTAACACCATGAAGACTAGATATTTTTTCTTCTACGGGTTAGATTGATGCTTCTCTACTCAGCAGTCGCCTGCGCCATGGGCGAGCATAGCGTGATGAGAGCCATTAACCATGAGCTAAGTGCTTATGGCTTCAGTGCTGTTTCTGCAAAATATCTTGAATTCAAATTTTTATCACACGGTTGCAGCCTATCGCTGCGAGCGTATTTGTATTATGGGGCTTACCGCATTGGGGGAGGGTAAGCCACTGAGTCGATGTTAGCCTGAGTCACGGCTTGAACATCACGTTTCTTTACGAGGGAAAGACTGTGAAAACACCTAAAATCATTATTTCGGAAATCGATTTAGAAAGACTAGAGCGATTATTGGAGTCACTGCCGGCAAATGCGTTTCCGGGCAAAGCGGCATTGGAGGCTGAATTAGACAGGGCCGATATCGTGCCTGCATCTCAGATGCCAGCAAATGTGGTGACCATGAATTCGGAAGTGAAGTTTAGCGTTTCATCCAGTAATGAAACCTTCTGTTTACGGTTAGTATATCCAAAAGACATCAATGGCGCGGGCACGATTTCTATTTTGGCGCCGGTGGGGAGTGCATTATTAGGGTTGTCTCAAGGCGATGAGATTGAATGGCCAGGCCCTGGTGGTTCTATGGTAAAAGTGCGTATTGAAGAAATCCTGTATCAGCCTGAGCGCAGTGGTGATTACCACCGTTAAGCTTAAGCTTAAGGTTCTGGCGTAGTGTCGTTGACGTTACGCCAATAGTAACCATTTATCGATAGGCTGATGTATTAAGCGATCCATTTTTGAAGGAGTAAAGATGATAACCCAAACTGAACGATTAATTATTCGGCCATTTACTGAGCAAGATTGTGAAGCCCTGTATTTGATGAACAGTAATCCGGCGATGCTGAAATACATTCCCACTGCTGCTTTTACGTCTCGTGAGCAGGCGGTTGAGTTATTTCACCAGGTGATCCAAGCCGATTATCAGCAACATGGTTTTGGTCGCTGGGCGGTAGAGCATAAAGCCGATAAACGTGTGATCGGTTTTTGTGGCCCGAAATTCATTGCAGAATTTAATGAAGTCGAACTGGGTTATCGTTATTTCCCTGAGTATTGGGGCACAGGGATTGGCACTGAGGCCGCATCTGCTGCATTAGCCGAATTTAAGCGTTTTGGCATAGAGCAGACAATTGCACTTATCTTAGAAGGGAATCTCGGTTCAGAAGGCGTGGCTAAGCGAGTGGGGATGCACTGGCGCGAGCAAAATGAGTTTATGGGCCATAAAGTGAATATCTACGCCAAGCTATTATAACGATTTGCCGATTAACATCATCCAATAAAAAAACCAGCCTAAAGCTGGTTTTTTGTGTCTCGGCGATGAAAGCTGAAGTCGACTAAGCGTCGTTATGCTCACAGGTATCATTGGTGCAAGTGCCGTACAAATATAAGCTGTGATTCGTCAGCTTAATGTTGTGTTTCATGGCAATTTCATCTTGACGACGTTCGATAACTTCATCTGAAAACTCAATCACTTTACCACACGACAGGCATACTAAGTGATCATGGTGATGCTGAGTTGAGAGTTCGAAAACAGCTTTACCGCTTTCAAAATGGTGACGACTGACAATGCCAGCATCATCAAATTGGTTTAACACACGGTAGACGGTGGCTAGACCAATTTCTTCACCCAAATCCAGCAGCTTCTTGTACAAATCTTCTGCACTGATATGTTGGTTTTCAGGTCCTTGCATCAGTTCTAGGATCTTGACTCGTGGCAGGGTAATTTTCAAACCCGCTTTTTTTAGCGCTTGATTTCCATCTGTCATTGCTAATCTCTTGATTGCAGAACCAATAGGTTCATCCGTGGATAGTGTTTGCCATTATAGGGGCTCAGGTTGAAAACTTAAACCTTTGTTCTGGCTTTATAGCGCGATATGCAGATAAATTGTGTCAATAGGCGTTAAATCACAATATTTTGCGGCAATTCAAGCATAGTTTTTGTATGGTTATACCAAGGAATAATATTCACGGCTGCCAAAGTCAGTAAGAATAATTCAAATAAATAAAATAATAAGGAATCGGCATGTACCAGCAAATTGTGGTGTTAACTGGCGCGGGGATCTCTGCGGAATCGGGATTACGCACCTTTCGCGATCAAGATGGTTTGTGGGAAGAACATCATATTGAAGACGTTGCCACACCTGAAGGGTATGAACGTGATGCTGAACTTGTGGAACGCTTTTACAATAGTCGTTGGCAGCAATTGCACAGTGGCACGGTTGAACCCAATGCAGCGCATGTGGCCTTGGCAAAGTTGGAAGCGGACTTTAAAGGTCAATTACTTATCATCACACAAAATATTGATGATCTGCATGAGCGTGCGGGCTCGCGCCGCTTATTGCATATGCACGGTGAATTATCCAAAGGCCGTTGTCCGCGTTCGCGTCAGACTTTTATTTTACGTGAGCTCTTTGGTGCCGATAATTGCTGTACTTGTTGTATTCCGGCTCAGCGATTACGCCCCCATGTGGTGTGGTTTGGTGAAATGCCCTTAGGAATGGACCGTATCCACGATGCGCTCGATAACTGCGACTTGTTTATTGCCATTGGCACCTCTGGTACTGTTTATCCTGCCGCAGGCTTTGTTGATACAGCTAATCATCACGGCGCGCAAACGGTTGAAGTGAATATGATGGCACCCGATAGACACAGTCAGTTCCAGTACCATCTCACGGGCAAAGCGGGGGAGCTAGTGCCTCAGTTGGTCGAGACTATTTTAGCGGGCCGAGTGATTGGCAGTGAGTCGAATGCATGAGTAATAAAATCGCGATTATTATGCGTGGTTTACCGGGCAGTGGTAAGTCATATTGGGTTGAAACTTATATTCTTTCCCTTCCTTTAGAAAAAGCCATCAGCGTGCGCCAACGCTGCGTATTTTCGACCGATAGCTTTTTCTATCACCAAGATGAATACCGCTTCGATGCCAAGAAGTTACCTGAGTACCATCAATGTAATTTGGCGGGGTTTATTCAGGCGCTGTCTTCAGGCGAGCCCGTGGTGATTTGCGATAACACTAATCTGTGCCGCTGGGAATACATGGCCTATGAAGCGGCGGCAAAAGCCTTAGGTTATCAAGTCCGAATTATGCTGATAGGCGAACCGAGCAATCCTGCCCATCAGTTGGAATGCGCAAAACGTAATCGTCATGGCGTGCCTTTGGCGCAAATTCAACGTATGGCAAAGGTATTTGAGGATTTTTAAAATAAGGCGCTAAGTCATCATGAGTACTGTGACGCTTTTGTCGCGGTAAATCTGATTAGGCCCTTTACTTTACCTTTGCCCTGCGATGTTTTCGCCCTGTCACTTTTCGTCCTGTCATTTTTGTCCTGTAACAAGGCTGTTGTACTCTGTTTCAAGCTGTTGCTTTTGCATACTGTTACTCGCCATTTTCCTTATCTCTTTAGCTGTGAGCCTTAAGCTTGATCCCAAAGACAGTTTATCCACTTAAGTCAGCGTATGATGGTCAATGTATAATGCGCGAACTTATGTGTGACATTAACGAGTTAATGCTCGATTGTAGTTGGCATTATATTAATTATTGCGCGCAGGCTAAGTACATCAAAGGAAGGGGCCATGCTCACTAAAATTTTACTGACAGTCTTAGTCATTGCTGGCGCTTGGTTTTTGCTGATGAAGCGCCAGCGACAAATTGTGCCTCAGGCCGCGAATATCAGCACTAAACGTTTAAATGAACCCCTGTGGCGTCGTTATTTACTCACAGGCGTGTTTGTGGTGCTTGGACTGAGTGTGCTCAGTTATAGTGTTTGGTATTGGCGCGATCAGCACAAAATAGTCACGGTAAGAATCGTGTCACCCAATACCGACAATAACGGCGAGTATCGCGTGCGCAAAGGCGATATTTCAGATTCGAAAATGGTGACGATCGATGGCATCCATATTCGCTTTTCGACCCAAGAACGGCTGACGATCATCGAGACCGATTAAGGCATATTTATTTTACTAAATTATCCTTCGCGCCTTTTCATTGCCAACTTATGCGGTAAACTAGCGACAATTTTTTAGCCTGCACTTAAGTGGGATCGTTAACTTAAGTTTTTTTCAGGAGGACAAATGATTACTGCTTATGTGTATGAAAATCGTCACCTTACTGTGACAGAGCTCGGCATACTGGACAGTATTCCCGCGTCGACCATTTGGTTAGATCTGTATAAACCCGATGATGCGGAGCGAGAATGGTTAAGTCATTTTTCTGTTGAAGAAGTGCCTGACGAAGAAGATATCAATGAAATTGAGGCCTCTGCACGTTTTTATCAAAACAGCGACGGCTTGCACATCAATTCGTTATTTCCCCAGCGTGTCGGCCAAGATGTGCGTGGTGTTAACGTGTCCTTCAACCTTCGGGCCAATTTTTTACTGACAATCCGTGAAGAAGACGTCGGTCTTATCCGCTTGCTACGTAACTATTTACGTTTGGGCCGGTTAGACGTGTCGACGCCGCAGGAATTATTTCTCGAATTATTTAATCTGAAAGTGGATTATCTGTCTGACTTAATCGAAGACGTTTACACTGTTCTCGAAAATGTCGGTGAGCAAGTGTTTGATAACGATGAGCTTGACGATGTATTTAAGCTCATCACTCTGCAAGAAGACTCCAATGGTAAAATCCGTTTGAGTTTGCTCGATACCCAGCGTTCACTGCGTTATATGCAGCGTTACTATCGTGGTCAGCTATCCGATGAGCACTTGAAGGATTTGCGGGAAATGTTATCGGATATCGAGTCGCTGATGCCCCACAGTCAATTTATTTTCGATAAATTAAACTTCTTGCTTGATGCGGCCATGGGTTTCAGTGGCCTGCAACAGAACAAAATCATTAAAATCTTCTCGGTTGCCGCTGTGGTGTTTCTGCCGCCAACCTTGATTGCCAGTAGTTATGGGATGAACTTTACCAGTATGCCTGAGCTTGAGTGGCAATACGGTTACCCTATGGCGATTATGATGATGTTAGCCAGTGCCGCCGGTACTTACTTCTTCTTTAAACGTAAACATTGGTTATAAGTCAGCCGCTAGACGTGTTGGTTTTGTCGAATAAAAGAATAAGGGTCGAATATTATATTCGACCCTTATTCTTATCACTGTGATTTAATCACTTCACTTGATTTAATGAGCTTTATGTCACGAGTCTAACTCTATGACTTTGATTAAATCAGTGCCGCCAGTTATGCACCAACTGTAAGGCTATTTAACTCAGTCATCATTTACGACTGTCACCACCAAAGTAGTAACTCACTCGTTCGCGGGGATTCAAGTACTCGTGAACTTTTTCAGGAAGCGCCGCAGGGGGTAAGCAGCGCACTATGCTTATCCCTTCAATCTCTAAATCAACGATAGGCGCTTGATCTTTAGGGACTAACGCATCGTAAACCAATATCTTAGGGCATAGCAGTTTAGTTAAGTTAACCGACATCACCATGGCATATTGACCGCTGGATAATTCCACCACACTGCCGGGAGGATAAATGCCGAGCATCTTGATCATCTTGCCAATGTATTCTTGATTAAGCTTAGTTTTGTATTGCTTGTATAAATGTCCCAGAGCGGCATAGGGCATTCTGGCTTTGCCCTGTTGGCTTGGATAACACAGGGAGTCATATTCGTTCACTACCGCAATCAATTGCGAAACTTTATCGAGAGCCTCTTCCTTTAGGCCTTTGGGATAACCACTGCCATCGAGACACTCGTGATGATTGGTGATGGGAGCCAAGGCCGCTTGGGGAAAATTATCGGCTAATTTGAGCAGCTCAATCCCAAGTAACGGATGCTGCTTGATGAAATTAAGTTCTGGCGCCGACCAAGGGGTCGATTTTTTAAGAATTTGTGGCGGGACTTTTAATTTACCCACGTCGTGGAATAGGGCACTGAGACCCACTGTTTCAATCTCACTTCTATCCCATTCCAGTTCTTTAGCGATCAACATGGAAAGAATCGCGACGTTCAAAGAATGGTAGTAAATGCTTTCATCCTGCTTAGCATCGCTCATTAAATGTAGCACTAAGTTATCTGAATTAAGCAGCTGTTCGACGATGGAGTGTACTAAATCTTTGGCGTCATCGACCGCATTTAAGGGGCGATTACGCAGCTTAGAGATGAGGCTGCGCATCATGGCTACCGAACGGGTAAAGTTTTGCTCGGTTTTATGAATATCGCGGCGTAATTTTTTTTGCACTTCGATTTGTTCGGCCTTGTACTGATCCATGTCGTTCTTAAGCACATTGATCTCAGCACTTGGCGGTAATTTGATTGGGTTGACTGCGTCAGCATCTATGGGAGCGACATCACTGCGTTCTAAATCGACAATGACATGCTCGATGCCTAGATTTTTAATCAACTCGATTTGTGCAGCTTGTTTAATATGAAAGCTACTGAATAAAAAGGGATGATCTTTCCAAGCCACAGGCAAACGCACAAAGTTGCCGACTTGAAGTTGATGGACTGAGACTTTACAGCTTTTTTTCATATTCTTGTTATCGTGAAGCCTAATGTGAGTTATTTTATCTCAATGATGCTGCTTTACAATTACTTAACTAACATGTCAGCATAGTAAGCCTAGAAAGTAGTCAATCCATTGAGGAAGTATGGACTTTATTGAAGTATACCCTAATGCGTTGCCGAATGACTTGTGTGACCGTCTCATTCTGGCATTTGAGCAACACGCTGGCGTTGTTGATGGACAAACGGGCAATGGCGTTGATTTGGAGAAGAAGATCAGCCGCGATTTGGCTTTAGATAGTTTCGTCGACCTGCAGCCCCTCAGAAACGAACTCTTAGGTTATACCTTAAAGGGCGCAGTAGATTATTTCACAAAGTACTCAATGGCGCTAATGGGCGCGGTCGCAGTGTCTGTGAGTGATGAACAAGGCCAACCTGTAACGCTAAACCCTGCTAATTTTGCGGCGCTGGGTGCGCCTAGGGCCGATGGTTTAGTGAAGTATTTGTATCGCAGTGGCAGTATTAATGTTCAAAAGTATCAGCAGAATAAAGGCGGTTATCCCCACTGGCATTCGGAGCAATTCCCGCAGAATGGTCACAATGAAGCCTTGCATCGCGTCGTGCTTTACATGTTTTATTTAAATGATGTGGAAGAGGGCGGTGAAACCGAATTTTATTATCAGCAGCGTAAAATTTCCCCGAAAAAAGGCACTATGGTGATAGCACCTGCGGGATTTACTCATACGCATAGGGGTAATAAACCTGTGAGTGGTGACAAATATATTGCTACCTCTTGGATCATGTTCAATCGAGCTGAGCAGTTATACGCTGTGATTGCCTGATAAAGTTCACTATTCACACATAGTTACACATCCTTGTTTTAACTATTTGTATTTAGCCTTTGTTGTGAGCTATCCCTGTCCTTAAACAGGGATACTGATCCTAAAGAGTGCACCTTCTAAGCGGCTTTCCTCAATTTTTAAACTACCACCGTAGCTGTGAACGATTTCATCACATACGGCTAATCCGATACCTTGTCCTGGTGACTGGGTATCGGCTCGCACGCCGCGTTGGATAATCTTCTGTCTAAGGCTTTCTTCGACACCTGGGCCATCATCTTCGACGATAAGTTCAAACTCACCTTGTGAATTAAGCTTAGCCAATACATGTACTTGGCTGATACATAAGCGGAAAGCGTTTTCCATCAGGTTACCACACAGCTCCATCAAGTCGCCCTTGTTGCCGGGGAACATTAAGGAAGGGGGAATGCTCGCTGAGAACTGCACTTGCTTATCGCGGTAAATTTTAAATAACATTTGCGCTAATTGATCGACTAAGGGCGCAATCACAGTCTGTTCTTGCTTCAGGCCTTGGCGGCCTAACATGGCGCGTTTTAATTGATATTTGACCAGCTGATCCATCTGGCTGACCTGTTCCATGATTTTTTCGCTCGCCGATTGTTTACTCAAACTGGCGTCATCTGTGATGGCATGCACAGCGGCTAAGCGGGTCTTAAGGCTGTGTGCTAAGTCATTCATGGCATTTTGATAGCGCTGTTGTTGGGCGCTCGATTGTTGCAGCATTTGGTTGAGTGCTTGGGTTACCCCTTCGAGTTCAACAGGATAACCCTCAGAAAGTGATTTACTCTTACCTTGGTTAATCGATTGCAGTTCATTCTGCATCCGTACTAAGGGGCGCATTCCCCAATAGGCGGCGCTGACCAATAGAATTAACGCTAAGGCTAATACCATGGCGAGTCGAATATAAGTGCGTTTACTGAACTTACTGTATTCCTGCTCGAGTTTAGCGGCATCTTTGAGGACGAGCAGGTTGTAATGTACGCTAGCAATTTCCACCGCGAGCAAATAGACGAAGTAACCTCTGTCATCGGCCATAGTAAGATAATAGGGCGGAGAATCGTTGCGAATTTCGTTAAAACGCTCGCAAGTATCAAATAAGCCACGGTCTACTGCGAGGGATGAAGTCCAAACTTGTTTGAATTTTTCATCACAACTCGCAATCACATAGCGTTCTTGCTTATTATTTTCCTCCAGCCACGCACTGGTATCGGGGATGAGATCGTGCTCCCGTAATTCGGCGGCGACTTGGGGAATTTCTGCAATGAGTTGTGCGGTTTCTTCGTTATAACTATTCTGCGCATGCAGGATATTGACCATCCATGCGAGCCCAAAACCCACTAAGGCAATAATCGATAGTGAGGTGAGAAACATCCGCGTCAGCAGACGTTTCTTAAATTTTAATCTTAATTGCATGGCAGGTTAAATTTATATCCTTGGCCGCGAATGGTGACGATTGGGTTGTCTATCCCATCGCGGGTCAGTTTTTTACGTAGGCGGCTGACCATGACTTCAATTGTATTCGGATCGCCTTCTTTATCGCCATAAATCACATCGAGCAAACGTTGTTTGGCAACCACCTCATGGCAATGACGCATTAAATATTCGAGGATCAAATATTCAAAGGCAGTGACTTCCATGATTTCATCGCTCAGAGTGACTTGTTTAGCGGCGAGATCAAGTTTTAATTCTCCACTGCAAATCACAGGTTTAACAAAACCTGCGCTGCGGCGTACTAAGGCATCGAGTCTCGCGACGAGTTCTTCTTTTTGAAAGGGCTTGACTAAATAGTCATCGGCACCAGCATTAAGGCCTTCGACTTTATCCTGCCAATTAACTCGGGCGGTGAGGATTAATATCGGCGCTTTAAGACCCGCTTCTCTGAGTTGTTCAATTAAGCTAATGCCATCTTGATCGGGTAAACCTAAATCGACAATAGCCACATCGATGGGATAATTCGTGGCTTGATAGAAACCTTCTTTGGCAGTGAGCGCCACTTGAACTTGATTGCCGAGATCGCTTAATTGCACTTTTAAGTGGTGGGATAAAATAGGATCGTCTTCAACAACCAAAATTCTCATAATATACATGCCTTAAAGTGGATGAGCTAAGCCTTAGTTAGCAAAGCAGTCTACGCAAAATCACACTGATAACTAAATAGAGTATCAGCATATCTTAGTTGAACTTAACCTTTGCTGACCGAGCAGAACGTGTGGTCAAAATAAGTACTCATTTATTGTTGAATATGAAAGTTTTACTGATGAATTGCTAGCGTATCGGTGAATTTCCCCAAGGAGACTTTTGTTTTCTGATCCGCAAAATACCGTTACCACAGATAATTGCACCTAAGGTAAATAACATCACCGCCATCATAATAAAAGATAATCTCAACCAAGGCGCTTCTTGCGCTAAACGCATTTGTATCGCTTCAATCGTGGTGACACCCCAGACGGTAAAGACACTCACAAATAATAGAACTTGTAATAAACGCAGTAAATAAACCGAATTAAAGCATAAAGCTAAGGGCGCAATTGCAAAGGGGATGGCAAAGCTAATTTGTTCATAACGTACAAAGTGGGCACACAATAGCCAGCAAGCTATCAGGATCCAAAGACTTCTCCACCACATTTGTTCAACTCCAATTAACGTATCAAAATAGTAAACATAATGTATCTAAAAACAAACTTCCGTACTATTGGCATGTTCACATTTTACTAATTTTAGAAAAATGAATTGGCATCATTAATGTAAACAAACAGCGCAGGTTTAAGTGTGAACAAAAAATATAAATAAAAACGCCCAACACAGAGGCTGGGCGTGATGGGTATTTAACTAAGGCTAGTTAGATTTATCTGAATGATGAACTTGCTCATCAAAACTTCTAGCAGCCTTACCCGCTTGTGTGTTGTTAAACACTTGCTCGTTAAATTCACCTTCAGATTTCGCAATAATCACTGTTGCGACACAGTCGCCCGTCACGTTAACTGCGGTACGTACCATGTCGAGTAGGCGATCAACACCGATAATCAATGCAATACCTTCAACCGGTAATCCAACTTGATTCAATACCATGGCCAGCATGATAAGTCCAACACCCGGAACGCCAGCTGTACCAATGGATGCCAATGTTGCTGTCACAACAACAGCGGCATAATCGGTGAGCGAGAGTTCAATGCCAAAAACCTGGGCGATAAATACAGTGGCCACACCTTGCATAATTGCAGTGCCATCCATATTAATGGTCGCACCTAAGGGGAGCGTGAAGGCAGCAATCTTATTATCGACCCCTAATCTATGCTCAGAGGCTTCTATGGTAATAGGTAAAGTGGCATTTGAACTTGCTGTTGAGAAGGCAAACAATTGCACATCGCGCATTTTACGAATAAATATTAATGGATTGAGGCCTGAGAAGAGTTTTAGAAGTGTCGGATAAACAATAAACGCATGGACCAGTAATACACCGAGAACCACGAAGAAATATTTAACTACGCTACCAAAGGTCTCTAAACCAAGCGTTAATGCTAGTTTTGCCATCAGCGCAAACACACCATAAGGTGCCAATTGCATAATCAGTGTCACGACGCGCATGATGACTTCATTTAAATCTTCAAACAAAGCCGCAACTCGTTTACCTCGTTCACCAATATGGGCAATAGCAAAGCCAAAAATAACCGCAAAAATAATGATTTGCAGCATATTGCCTTCACTCAATGCCTGCATCGGATTGGTGGGGACTATATTGATAATCACGCTTGAAAGACTGGGCGCTTCTTTGGCAATGTATTCCATTTTTTCTGAAGCGAGTGAAGCGTTCCCTGGATGTATAAGTACGGCACTGACAATCGCAACTACGAGAGCAATTGCGGTGGTGAATAAATAGAAAGCAAGGGTTTTGCCCCCTAAACGGCCTAATTTTGAAGGCTCACTCAGTGAGCAAGTGCCACAAACTAATGAAATAAAGACTAAAGGAACAACTAACATTTTTAAGCTGGAGATGAAAATGGTACCGATAACATGTAAAAAACCTTCGGTAATATAGTCTTTTACGATATCGCTTTCTGGAAAGGCATTGCGGAGTATGAGACCTAAGACAATACCTGTTCCCATACCGATCAGAATTTTACTTGTAAGGCCGAGTTTATTTTTTATCGAAATTGCCATGGGGAGTCCTGTGTGTTTTTTATACATTCTATTTTTTGGCGCTCACAAGACTAGCAAGAAAACGGCGAAGATGAAATGACAAATAGCGTTAAAGTATTTGTGTTATTTGTGAAATAAAATAAGGTTGTAGCGAGTAAAATTGGTGAAAATTGTGTAATGTTAGCCTATAAGTAATAAGCGTCTAGCTTAAGTATCATCATCAGAGTAACAGGGAGCCTGACAATGAAGTCAGCGTATAAGGTTTTTCTCGCAGGATTGTGTTCACTTTTTTTAATTGCATGTGGTGGTGGAGGCAGCATCTCCGATGATGGTTCCGGCACGACACCATCTGATAAGTTTGTTGTTAAATTGGAATTAGTAAACTCAGATGGTCAGGTAATAACAGATATTTCGAATGCAATCCCTGGAAAATTGAATGCTACATTAACTAAAAATGGTAGCCCTTATGTTGGGCGCATTATTTTTAGTTTAGAAGGTGACGGGGTTTTAACACCTGATAGTGGTGTGACTAATGCTGATGGCAAAGTTTCTATTGATGTTTTACCGGGAAATAAGCTGGGTTCTGGTGGGATTACTGCAACATATACGCCTGCTAGCGGGACAGCTGTAACATCAAATCTTATTGAATTTAACACTAAAGGTGATGGTGGCGCATCAACTGGCGGTGCTCAGGTATCTTTGATGTTGGTGAGCGATCTTGAATCAAATACACCAATAAAAGCAATAACGTCACTTTCACCTGGTTATCTCATTGCTAATGTGACAGGTATTTCCAAGCAAACAATTGTGCAATTTTCCAGTACGCGCGGTGAATTACCCATTGATACCGCGGTTACAGAACAAGGTGTTGCTTATGTTCAAATTTTAGCAGGTACCCAGCCGGGTGCAGGTAGTGCGACAGCAACGTTACTAACGGGAGAAAAATCGGAACCACTAGTGTTTAGTATCGGTGCGACTAATGTATTTATGGGGAGTGGTTCTCCATTTCAAAATGGTGTTGCATCCGTTGAGCCTTCGGTTGTTTCAGCGGGTGGGACTTCAAGTGTCTCTGTAGCTATTCAGGATGACGCAGGAAATCCATTTGCCGATCCAGTTGAAGTGCAATTCACCTCTGTTTGTGCTTTGAAGGCGAATGCTGAAGCTGAATTAAGCACGCCTGTAGTCGCGGTTAATGGTATTGCAACCAGCACCTACTTAGCAAAAGGTTGTGTGGGGGACGATACTATAAATATAAGCGCAAATGTTGGTGGAAAATCTCTAACCGCCAAGGCGACGGTAAATGTCTTACCAGCAAGTGTCGGCAGTATCTTTTTCCTAGAGGCATTACCCGAAGTCATTAGGCTTAAAGGAACCGGTGGGGCAGAAGCCTCAACCGTGAAATTTAAAGTAATGGATAAAAATGGTATTCCGGTTAGTAATCAACGTGTGAATTTCTCACTCAATACTGAAGTTGGCAATATCACTCTTGATCCTGAGTTTGCTACTACAAATGGTCAGGGAGTTGTTCAAACGGTAGTTAATTCGGGCTCAGTATCAACAAGTGTCAGGGTTACTGCAGTGGTTGCTGGCAGTACGCCAGCAATATCAAGTCAATCGAATCAATTAGTTATTTCGACAGGTTTACCTGACCAAGATAGCTTTTCTTTATCGGCATCAAACCTAAGCCCTGAAGGTTGGGACTACGATGGCATTGAGGTTGATGTGACGGCACGATTGGCTGATGCATTCAACAACCCTGTACCCGATGGCACAGCTGTTTCCTTTACCACAGAGGGCGGTGTGATAGCGTCTTCGTGTTTGACAGTTAATGGTGCTTGTTCAGTTAAATGGACAAGCCAAAATCCTCGCCCTACTGGTGATACGTTAGCAATGCAAGGTAAAGAACCTTCGTTAGATGCGGAATTGGGTCAACCTTATGGTGGACGCGTGACGATATTAGCTACGGCTATCGGTGAAGAGTCTTTCCCAGATACTAATAGCAATGGACGTTTTGACGCATCTGAAGTGGCGAATTTTTTAAGCAAAAAGGATGTATCGGGTAATCCATATGACTTAAGTGAAGCGTTTGTCGACCATAATGAAGACCGTACTTTTAACCCAAGTGTAGCTGGTGGTGAAGAGGGAGGGGATGCTGAAGTGTTTACTGATTTTAATAGTAATGGCGTTTATGACCAAGCAGATGGTTTATACAATGGTAGTTTGTGCCAATTGGATGCTAATGGCAGTAAACATGCCGGATGTGCAGCGGGTAATACTTCGCTGAATGTGCGTGCTTCGTTAGTCTTGGTAATGTCGGGTAGTGATGCTATGGCTTCTGTTCCAGTAATTACTGATAGTTGTATTGATGATAAAGCTATAGTTGATGTGTGTGATGGTCTAAACGATAACAATACGATTGACATTATTGGTAAGTCGACTGGTGGCGTAACTATTATTATTGGGGATTTACATAATCAGCCTTTGCCTTCAGGAACAGTCATTACGTTTACCCCCTCAGCTGGTAGCTTAGCAAGTAAAGGCTCTTTCACTATCGCATCTTCAAATGATAACGGGGCAGGAAAGTATAGCGTTCTTATAAAAGGTGCTGACCAACCTGATGCAGGGTCATTAGTGATTGAAGCACTGACTAAAAAAGGTGTTTTAACGCAGATTGCAACGATCCCTGTCGTTATCCACTAGTCTATTGTCTATGAAATAAAATTATCGACAAGTGTTAACGCTATTTAGGACGGGTCAATAATATAAGTTAAAAGCGCACTTAATTGTGCGCTTTTATTGTCTAGTTTTTGGAATTATATTTATTCATTATCGCTGGAACTGATACACGCTACCTAGTTTCATGATTTGCGTGAGCTCATCTAATGCAGTGCGTGATTCGATGATTATCTGAGGGTCAGCAAGATCTTGGGTGGTTAATCTGTCACGGTAATGTTTGTCTACCCAAAGATTTAAACGCGCAAATAAGGCATCATTCATTAAGGTGTGTTGATTTACGGCCGCGACTTCCATCTCATTCATCGCAACACGCAAACGAAGGCAGGCGGGACCGCCGCCATTTTGCATGCTTTGTTTTACGTCGAAGTAAAGCACTTGCTTAATGGGGGTGTTTAGTGTCAGTAGTTCATTCAAATAGGCAAATACGGCGGGATTTTCTTGGCAATCAGTTGGGGCAACAATGACCATTTCACCAGAGGGAAGCGTAATAATCTGGGTATTGAATAAATAGCTTTTGACTGCGTCGTTAATCGCCACTTTGGCGGTGGGCACTTCAATGAAATACAGTTCGGTATCGAGCTTACGTTTAATTTCATCAATTTTATGTTGGGTATTTAAGAAGGCTTGTTCATGATAGAACAGCACATTCTGGTTACCGACTGCGATAACATCGTTATGGAATACGCCTTGATCAATGACATCAGGATTCTGCTGGATGAAGACGCAATTATCCTCTTCCAGCTGATGTAAGCGTGCCACTGCCATCGATGCCTCTAAGGTTTGTCTTGCTGGATACTTTTGCGGTTTAGGGGCATTGGGATTGGTGGCTTCTTGTCCATAAACGAACAATTCTACACCGGCATGGCCGTACTCGATACATAGCCTAGTGTGGTTCGCCGCACCTTCATCACCGAAGCTATTATGCTCAGGTAAGTGACTATGGTGATGAAAATAGTGGGGATCACTGAAAGTTGCTGTTAATATGCGCCCCGTTGTGAGGGGCTCGATGCTGCGATGCAGTTTATCGACTAAATTTGCTGGGGTGAAATGCAGTTTGCCGTCACGCGTATCTGCACTTGGTGAGACAGTTGCGGCATTGGCAGTCCACATACTGGATGCACTGCAGCAGGCATTAAGCAGCATAGGCGCTTCTTTCGCAGCCTGTTTTAATACATTGGCGTCAGAGCCGGAAAATCCAATTCGGCGCAATGTGTAGAGGTCTGGACGCTCCTGAGGGGCTAACATGCCTTGAACCATGCCCATATCGGCAAGTGCTTTGGCTTTTTGGAGTCCTTGTTTCGCAGCAGCTTTGGGGTTGGAAACTAAGGCGGCATTGCTGAGAGAGGCGACATTGCCAAAAGACAACCCTGCGTAATTGTGTGTTGGTCCAACGAGTCCATCAAAATTCGCTTCAAAGTGCTTCATTGCTTATCCTTGTGATAGGGAAAGTTATTATTTGTTCATATGGTCCCTGAGGGAACCCAGTATACTGAAGCTTTTCGAGTGCACAAGCGGACGGTTTTGTGCTCAAAGCGACTTTTTCACGATAAATGCATAACTATTTCTTGCTTGCTGGCAAATAATGAAATATTAGTTTTTAATTACGCATATTATATTTTTACATTTTTTCAACTTTGATTAAAAAGTGACTCGCTGGTACATATAAAAGAGGGATTAACTTGAAACTATCAGTACAACCCTCTATATATGGTGCCAATTTCCACCTTCTTGAGATTTTTTGGCGCAAATTAAACTATGGGTAAATCGCTAGTTATTGTCGAATCACCGGCCAAAGCTAAGACTATTAATAAATATCTTGGCAAAGAATTCATCGTTAAATCGAGCGTAGGTCACATCCGTGATCTGCCGACATCATCGACTTCAGAAGGCAATGAAAAGGTTAAATCCGCTGCCGAAGTTAAGAAAATGTCGCCAGAAGAAAAAGCTCAATATAAAAAGGTGAAAGATCAGCAAGCGCTGGTGTCTCGCATGGGCGTAAACCCTGAAAAGGGCTGGGCAGCTAAGTATCAAATTTTGCCGGGTAAAGAAAAGGTCGTTAAAGAGTTACAGGCACTTGCCGATTCTGCCGACCAAATCTATCTCGCAACCGACTTAGACCGTGAGGGAGAAGCTATCGCCTGGCATTTGCAAGAGGTGATTGGTGGTGATCCTTCACGGTATCAACGTGTGGTTTTCAACGAAATTACTAAGTCTGCGATTCAAGACGCTTTTAGCAAGCCGTCGACACTCGACACTAACATGGTTAATGCCCAGCAAGCTCGTCGCTTCTTAGACAGAGTTGTCGGTTTTATGGTGTCGCCACTGCTGTGGAAAAAAGTCGCTCGCGGTTTGTCCGCAGGTAGAGTGCAGTCGGTTGCTGTTCGCTTAGTGGTTGAACGTGAAAGTGAAATTAAAGCTTTTGTGCCTGAAGAGTTTTGGGATGTACATGCAGAGCTCAATACGCCAGCTCAAGAAGCTTTGCGGATGGAAGTGGTTAAGCATCTAGATGCTGCCTTTAATCCCATCAACGAACAGCAAGCGATGGCCGCGGTTCAAGCGTTATCGGCGGCGAGTTTTACCGTGCTGGCCCGCGAAGACAAAGCGACCCAAAGCAAACCTTCTGCGCCCTTTATTACGTCGACATTGCAACAGGCAGCGAGTACGCGCTTAGGTTTCGGTGTCAAGAAGACCATGATGATGGCCCAGCGACTTTATGAAGCCGGTCATATCACTTATATGCGTACCGACTCGACCAATTTGAGTCAAGAAGCCGTTGAAAGCTTGCGCGATATGATTGCCAAAGAATTTGGTGATAAATATCTACCCGCTGAACCCATTCGCTACGGTTCTAAGGAAGGCGCACAAGAGGCTCACGAAGCGATTCGTCCATCGAATGTTCAGGTACAAGCGGCAAGCTTATCAGACATGGAGCGTGATGCTCAGCGCTTATATGAGCTGATTTGGCGCCAGTTTGTCTCGTGTCAGATGACGCCAGCACAATATGATGCCACTAAGTTGACCGTAAAAGCGGGTGACTATGAGCTTAAAGCAACGGGACGTACTTTACGTTTTGATGGTTGGACTCGGGTGCAAACTGCACTCAAAAAGAAAAACGAAGAAGACAATACGTTGCCATTTGTGGCGCAAGGCGATGTATTAGCATTGAAAGAGTTGCAGCCTAAGCAACACTTTACTAAGCCGCCAGCGCGATACAGCGAAGCCTCTTTGGTTAAAGAATTAGAGAAACGTGGCATTGGCCGTCCATCGACCTACGCAACCATCATTTCAACGATTCAAGATCGAGGTTATGTAAAAGTTGAGAATCGTCGTTTCTATGCCGAAAAAATGGGTGAAATTGTCAGCGAGCGATTAGTCAGCAGTTTTGCTGATTTGATGAGCTATGACTTTACCGCCAGCATGGAGCAAACATTGGATGATGTGGCTCGCGGCGAGTTAGACTGGAAAAAAGTGCTCGATGGTTTCTATGCTGACTTTACTAAGCAATTAGAAAAAGCGGAGCTCGATCCCGAAGAAGGTGGTATGCGTCTGAACCAAATGGTGATGACGGATATCAAGTGCCCAACCTGCGGCCGTCCTATGGGGATACGCACGGGAACAACTGGGGTTTTCCTTGGTTGTTCTGGTTATGAATTACCGCCTAAAGAGCGTTGTAAGACAACGATGAACCTCACGCCTGGCGTTGAGGCGATCAGTGAAAACAGTGAAGATGCCGAGACTGATGCGCTGCGTGCTAAGCATCGATGTGGTATTTGCGGTACCGCAATGGACAGTTACCTCATCGATGAGAAGCGTAAGCTACACGTCTGTGGTAACAACCCGATTTGTGAAGGCTATGAAGTCGAAGAAGGCCAATTCAAGATCAAAGGCTATGAAGGTCCGCTGATTGAGTGTGATCGCTGTGGCCACGACATGGAACTGAAAAACGGCCGTTTTGGTAAGTATTTTGGTTGTACCAATAGCGAATGTAAAAATACCCGTAAATTACTGAAGAACGGTGAGGCTGCGCCACCAAAAGAAGATCCTATCTATTTGCCTGATCTGAAATGCAGCAAATCGGATGCCCATTTCGTATTACGTGATGGTGCAGCAGGGATCTTCTTAGCAGCCAGCACTTTCCCTAAATCACGGGAAACCCGCGCACCTCTGGTTGAAGAGCTGGTTCAATACCGTGAACTACTGTGGCCTAAATACCAGTATTTAGCCGATGCCCCCGTCACTGATGACGAAGGCAATAAAGCTGCGGTGAAGTTTAGCCGTAAGACGAAAGAGCAATACGTTGCGACTGAAGTCGACGGTAAAGCTACTGGTTGGTCAGCGCATTACGTTAATGGCAAGTGGGTAAGTGAGACCACCAAGAAAGCCAAGAAAAGCGCATAGCGGCGGATTGAGTTAGCTTAACGGCAAGATAATAACAAAAAAGCCAAGTCAATGATGACTTGGCTTTTTTTTGTTTCGTGTCCCGTCCTGAAATACGTTGACATAAAGAGGACTTCTTTATGACAACATCAATTAACTCAAGCCGTAAGCGCACACAACGAGATTACACCTTAGCCTTTAAATTAGGCGTTGTAGAGCGTGTTGAAAAAGGCGAAATGACGTACAAACAAGCCCAAGCCCATTTTGGTATTCAAGGCCGTTCAACTGTACTCGTTTGGCTTAGAAAACATGGTAGACTCGATTGGTCGAAACCTTTTCAGCATCCCCTTATGCCTAAGTCAAAAGAAACCCC
>NZ_JAUOET010000009.1:0-153297 GCF_031932075.1 Shewanella sp. SP1S2-4 | reverse complement strand
CAAAATGAGCCTTTCACTTAGAAAGGCAAGGTGTAGCCTATTGTCGCAGTACGTCCCATACCTTTGAAATAACGATCATTTGTACCCATTGTTTGTGAGTAATAATTGAAATAATCATTATTAAACAGATTTTGCAGACCTAAGCTCAGGATGCCAGTGTAAAGCGGCATTGAGAAGGAAGCATCGACTGTCGTGTAACCATCAAACTCTGCATACTTATTGCCCGCAGCATTTTTAAAGTCGCGGTCCATGTAGTAGTTGGCTTGAACGCGGGTCGACATGTCATTATCGAAGTTATGGGTCCAGAACAGGTTGATACGGTTGGGCGAAATATTTGCGCCATCGAGATCGGTATCGACTTTGTTATCACCATTTGAATCGTATTCGCCCTGTTGAATGGCGATGTTCATGCCAAGATCATCATTGCTGGTGAGGTAGGCGGTAACATTGGCTTCGATACCCTCGATGACACTTTTTTCCCGCTTCACGTCGTAGAAACCATCGTCATTTAAGGCTAAACGTGAGCCAAAATCAGTGGCCGAACGATAATATGCAAACTTAGCGCTTAAGTATTTACCTTGATAATCGGCGCCGACTTCGACGTTATCTGTGACGATCGGCGTGAGTGCCAATGAGTCATCTATGCTGGGATTGTCGCCTGGGAAGCTCTTACCATCACGTAAAATACGGCCGATATCTGGCATACCAAAACCTTGGTTATAGCTGGTATAAACGCGAATGTCTGGGGTGATTTTGTAGGAGATACCGACGTTGAATAAGGTTTCATCGAAGGTGGCCGAACCGCCTGCAATTTGCTTGTTGCCCGCACCCCATAGGGTTTTGTAGTCATCGACACTTAATTCGGCATGTTCGTAACGAACACCGGTCGATAAGGTTAGATTTTCAATTAAATCATAATCTAACTGCAAGTATGGCGCGACGTTGTCATAGGTGCTTTCCGGAACCCACGAAAAGCCCGTTTGCACTAAATCTTGCTCTGTGGTATCGCGGAAAAGGTCGACACCGTAGGCCGCATCAATCCCTGAACCCGCAATATCTTTAGCAATCAATGAGCTTTTTAAACCCCATTTAACTGAAGCATTACGCGATTGCTCGTAGTACAAGCTTTCGCCTTTACTGCCGACACCGCACTGGATCACTTGGTCGCTACCTTCGAAGGATGGATCGTAGAAACTGTCGAAACAGCCGCCACCATAAACCGCTTTAAAATCTTGATTAAAGAGTTGCAGGTTAAGTTGTTGGCCACCAATGTTGGCGTGGGTGTAAGTCAAACTGGTGGTGGTCACTTGGTTGTTAGCCGCTTCCCATGGCTGGGTTTCTTTTACTGCGCCCGTGGGCACGCCATTGGGTTTGTCGCCTGCAACTGGCATCCAATCGCCATTATTGTCTGCGGTGTAATGGTTAACCATTAACTCAAGGCGCGACTCGTCGAAGTTGTGGCCAAGCTTAATGAAGAAGTCTTTGCTTTGGCTGTCCATCGACTCGCCTTGAGTCGTATCCACACCTACGACGTTATGGTTGGCATCATAATAGACGCCATTATTGCGGTAGCTAACCGAACCTATCATGTCGATAAATTCTGACTCGCCAGAAAACGCATAGCTGGCACCAAAGCTTAAGCCGTTGGATTTCATCGAATCAGGAACTGTCACATCGAAACTTGCAACCTGTTCGCTGTCGCCCGTCGGTTTTTTAGTTATGTAATTGATGATGCCGCCTTGGGCACCAAGACCGTGCATTGCATTGGCACCGTGAATGATTTCGATACGCTCAATCATGGCTGGATCTATGGTTTGACCCGAGCGACCCCCACTGCGAAGTGGGTTTGATTGCGGTACGCCGTCGATCATGATCAGCGGCGGACGACCACGCAGGGTTTCGCCTGTGTTACTCATCTTCTGGCGGCTTGGCGAAAAGCTTGGGGCCAAGTTACCGATAATGGTCGATAAATCTTTAGTGGTGCGGAACTGTTCTTCTAACTGGGCGCGGTCGATGATAGTGACGGTGTTGGGGATTGAGCTGGGGGATTTATCCATCCGACTCGCGGTGACTGTAATTTTTTCTATGTCTTTATTTTTGTTGTTTGAACTGCTGTCGGGGGCATCTTGGGCCGCTGCGGATTGGCTTAGCGCTGCAAATACGGCTAAAGCAACAAACGAGGTTTTGAATGTCATATAACTTCCTGCTAAGGGCGAATGAGTTTGCTACACCGGCTCCTTTGGCATAAGTCCATATTCCATTAAACGGCATTACAAATGATAACGATTTTTATTCTGTCGCGATTTTAGGGGAGGAATAACGGCTTGTCTAGTCGTGTCATACAGGAAATTGCACGATTTGGCGGCAGTATTGATAAATTGCGACACAGCACTCGGTATAGAGATTTAACCCCAAGGGTTACCTAGTGCGAGTTCATGTTGTTAAGGCAGTGCCTTATTTAGCGTTTAGCATGGCTTTCGCGATCTGATGGTTTGATCGCAGGCTTGATGACTTGGCTTGATAGCTTGGGGATTACTAACTGAGCTAGCATTAGTCGCGGGTTGGACGGTCTGACTTAGTGTTTTCGATTGTCTGGCGTGCAGGTGGAAGGCTATAATCGCGCCCCTTTATTCCGTATCTGCATTGGTGCTTTGATGAACCGCAAAAAGAAGATAAACCAAACCTTGAAGAGTAAGGCGAAAAAGGCCAATGCCAAACTGCAATCGAGCAATAAACCTAAATACATTGCGAAGGCGAATAGGGAAGCATTAGCTGCAGAGGCCGATACCGAGTCGCATGCTGCGGCAGTTAATTCTGTGACTCTTGATAGCGAGTCTGCAGAATCATGAGTCTCCGTTCATTTCTTCGTATAATGTGACGGCCATGCTGGCATTCAGTGAGCTTGCCTACATGGCGAGTTGCTGAACCCTAATTTGTAGTTGATATTGTCGCGAAGCCGCTATGTTACTCATCACCTAAGTCTTAGTGTGTTTCTAAGTAGCTGATGGGGTTTTGATAAAAGGCCTTTTTATATCCTTGGGTTGAAGTATCCATCAGCCAAGGTTTAGGCAATAAGCTCACAATGGAATAATGCAAATGTGGCGGTTTACCTTGAGCGTTACCCGTATCGCCGACAGTGCCCAGCGTTTCACCTTGGTAGGCAATTAATCCCGTGGCTGATTCAATTTGTGCTAAATGGGCAAAATAATGAATTTGCCATTTAGGACCTAGACCAACGACCACATTACCTCCTTTAAAGAAGTCGCCTCGATAGAAGATCAGCATCGGTGTTGGCGCAATCACGGCGGTGTTTTTGGCGGCGAAAATATCTATCCCCTTATGTACGCCCGACGGACCCCAAGGTTCATACCAAAAGGTTTGGCTGTTCCAATCTTTACTGCTGGCGCCTTTTACCGGGATCACAGGTGACTCAGGGATCAAGTAACCGCCAAGTAGTAGTAACGCCAGTGCTAATCCAACAGATGTTAACTTCATTTTTTATCCTGCATTAAGCCTTAGTGCTTCTTTCAAACCTTAATGGAAATCACTGAATTGCTGCCAATTTACTGGGTACTGTAAACGCTCAGCTGTTGAGAGTGATAACCAATAGGGTTGCCAAAAATAGTTGCACCAAAAATCGATATTACCTTGAAGACTGCCAAGGGAATCGGGATCGACATCGGGAAAGCTTTCCCAAGGGTGAGGTAAAGTCGATTTGAACGCAATCAGTTGTTCTAATAGTGCTTTGTCGTTGGTGACCAAGCTGACGCAGATCCCCGCAAAATCGGCATATTGATTAAGCTGCAAGCTGGTTGTTTGGCTCCTATGGATTATCAGGCCATTAAAGTTGGCGGCATGTTCGGGCAATATCCCAAAACCTGCATTGCCGATTAACGTATCTAAGGTTTGCTTGCCTTCAAAGGTCAGTAAGCAGTGAACTTGATAGGCGTAGATATCAGTCTGCACAATTGATGTCACTAGCGGATAGGCTTGGTTTGTCGGCAAGTCGATGTCTGGCATTTGCGCGGGATGAAAAATGGCGGTTAAGTTAGCCTGTTGCTCTAGTGGGCTGTTGCCATAAAAAGTGCGATGAAGTTGTTTCTTAAGCCAAGTGAGCACCGACATGAGCGCGACCTTTAGGGAAATGTTAAGTGATCATGGTGTATCCAAAGATTAAAATCACCAGTCTTGTTCCTGTGCCCGCTATTTTAATATGGTCAGTTAGAAGCATTAATACCATTAATTCAGTTGGGTATAAAAAATGACAAGGCAAGCGATCTTATGCCCAAAATCAAGCAGGCGTCTAGAATTTAGTGTTTGCAGGAGGAGGCTTAATACTGAAGTTGTAAGCTTTTGAGCGCCGACGAGTGAGACTCTGTTGAATGGTAATCCGCAGTGGCTCTCCTGTGTTGGAGAGCCAATGATTTAACGTTTTTTAGTGTATTAATAAAGCTCAGATAAGAGTTCTGACTAGAGCTTATCTGAACTCATGCGCGCCGGAATGATTTCAAACTCGGTTCTGTCTTTGGGTAAATAGGCTTTCCACCAAGCGTGATTCAAAGCTGGGCTATGGGCTAATTCACTCAGGTTGATCCCTTGACCAAATTCCGGCGTAAGCAGCGGCACGTCATAGGCCTTGGCGGCTACGGCTATGCGTTCCAATGGCTCGTACCAACTATGTAGCGCGAGATCGAAGCTGCTGTTATGTATCGGAATTAAGTGTCGTCCCCGCAGATCTAAATGCGCCCGCAGTGATTGCTCTGGCTGCATGTGGATATCTGCCCACATCTCATCGTAGGCACCTGTTTCGATTAAGGTTAAATCGAAAGGCCCAAGTCTGTCGCCAATCGTTTTGAAGCCGCTGAAGTAACCAGAATCACCGCTGAAAAACAGTTTGAGCTCAGGGGACTGAATAACCCAAGATGCCCACAGGGTTTGGTTTTTGTCCGAGATACCACGGCCTGAAAAGTGCTGTGCTGGCGTCGCAGTAAAACTCAGACCCGCATGTTGGGTTGCTTGCCACCAATCGAGCGCGACTATCTTGCTGGCAGGCACGCCCCACGCGAGCAAATGTTTATCTACGCCCAGTGGCACGATAAACTTTTGCGTGCGCTCGGCGAGGGCTAAAATGCTGTGTTTATCTAAATGATCATAATGATCGTGGGACAAAATAATTCCTGCAAGCGTTGGAATATTATCGAGTTCGATTGGTAACTCGTGGAATCGTTTTGGCCCAAACATTTGGCTTGGCGAGGCGCGTTTCGAAAAAACAGGATCGGTTAACCAATATTGACCGTTGAGTTGCAACAGCACTGTAGAATGACTGATTTTATACAGCATAGGTGTTGCATCCGCAGTGGGGTTTAGCTGCATTTTTTGGATTGGCAGTGCTTGGTTTGGACTCTTATCAGGAATGCTTTCGGTCATGTAACGCCATAGAATAGAAAGTAAATTACCTTCACCACTGTGGGTATTGGGAGCTTCATTGCTGAATGTGTCACCCTTAACATGGGCCGAAGTCTTAGTATTTGCGTCAGTTTCTGTTTGAGTGGCCATGATAAAGCTCCAGAGTCGTAGTAAGGTCAAGACAATCTTCAATCGCATTTATAATTGCATGTACAATATTAAAAAGTAAACTACACAGTGTAGTTTATATGTGGCGGTGTAAAAGTAAACTGGATAGTGTAAAATGTCGACAAATGATTTTTATGGCGTAGGAAAACATGGCAGACAACCCCATTAAATTGACAAACTCTCAGCAGAAACGTGTGGCGATTCTGCGTGCCTCGCGGGAAGAGTTTATGGTTAATGGTTTTGTGGGGGCCAGTATGGACAGGATCGCCCAGCGGGCTAATGTCTCTAAACGTACTGTGTATAACCATTTTCCGAGCAAGGAAGTGCTGTTTGATACCACAACCACAGAGTTGTGGGCGCGGACGAAAGAGGCGGCGACCTTAGTTTACAATCCTGCGCAGAGTCTTGAAGATCAGTTGCAGCAAATTGCGCATCGATGCTGGGCTTTGTATCAGCAGCCTGAGTTTCTCGATGTGGCGCGGGTGGTGATGGCAGAGTTTATTCGCTCGCCTATCCAAGCGACTGAAGCGATGGAGAAGCTTGCGAAGCAAGAAGGTGGACTCGAAGCTTGGCTTGCGGGAGCGGTAGAACACAAGGCGCTGAATATCGATGATATTGCAATGGCATCGACTCAGTTTTGGGGTATGTTTAAGGCGTTTGCATTCTGGCCTAAGCTGTTCCATATGAAAAATAATGATGATAATCAGCAAGCGATTATCGACGCCAATATCAAGATGTTTTTGACCATGTATCGGGCTTAAACCTAGCGTTTAATCCATTCAAAACAAAGGCCGCATCAGCGGCCTTTGTTATTTGTGAAATACAGCCTAGAGCAAGGCTGTCGCCAGCAGATAACCGACGATCGATGCGGTACCTACACCGATAAAGCCTGGAATAATAAAGCTGTGGTTAATAATGAACTTACCTATTTTAGTTGTGCCTGAACGGTCAAAGCCGATACAGGCCAGATCGCTTGGATAAGTAGGGAGCACAAAATAACCGTAGCTTGCAGGAAGGAAAGCAATCAAGAGTTTTGGATCGACCCCTAAGGCGAGGCCCATAGGCGCAATGGCAGTCAGCGCCGCCGCTTGGCTATTAACAAGCTTAGAGATAAGAAACAGCACTAAGGCATAGGTCCAAGGCTGGCTTTGCACCACGTGGGAGAGGTTTTCCTTAAGCACATCCATATGGCTGATAAAGTACGTATCGCTCATCCAAGCTACGCCAAATACGGAGAAAATCGCCACCATGCCGGCTTTAAAAACTGGACCATTAGCAATCTCAGTCGGTTTGACTTTGCAGGTTATCAGAATAAAAGCCCCCGCAATTAACATCATCATCTGGATGACTAAGTTCATCGATAATAAGGTTGTTTTCCCTTTAACTTCAAATGCAGGGCGCAGTTCACTAAAAGAACCTAGTAGCACCACAGCAGCAATAGCCGCAAAGAAAATCCCCGTTGCCCAGTAAGCTTCCTTAGGAAAACGTTGATTAAGCAGGGTTTCGCTCTTGTCATAGATAAAGGCTTTTTGCACAGGATCTTGAATTCGTTCTTGAAATTCTTCGTCTTTATCTAAATCTTTACCGCGACGTAGACTCCAAAGCGCTGCAGCCATGACACCGCATAGCGATGCCGGTACTGATACCATTAAAATCTCGAGCAGATTATAGGCACGGCTCACACCTTGTTGCGATGCGAGAATCGACACCATGGACACAACCGCGACTGATACAGGCGAAGCACAAATTGCCATTTGTGAGGCGACGGATGCCACCGCCATTGGGCGTTCTGGGCGAATATTTTTCTTCAACGCGATATCGGAAATAATCGGGAACATAGTGTAAACCACATGGCCTGTACCGCACAAAAAGGTGAGTGTCCAAGTGGTTAGCGGCGCTAGAATGGTGATGTATTGTGGATGGCGGCGCAGTAGGCGCTCGGCAAACTGCATCATCACATCTAATCCGCCCGCGGTTTGCAATACGGCCGCACAGCCGATCACCGCAAGAATCGTTAGCATAACTTGTACTGGCGGTTGTCCCGGCGCTAAACCGAAGACAAATATCAGTAAAAATAATCCAATACCACTTATCAGTCCGAGTCCCATACCACCGTAGCGGGTACCCAGCAGCAAGCAGCCGAGTACGACAATAAATTCCATTAAAATCATTTTGATTTACCCCTGCGGAACCTGCCGCGCTATTTGTATTAGGACTATCTGTATTTGGCGTTATTTTGCGAGGCGATTGATTTTGATAACTTGCGCTGGAGCAAGGTGTAAATAAAAAGTGGCATTAGAATTTTCATAAATTTGAGCTAGCGCTAGAAACGCATGGCGATAAGTTGCATTCTGGTTAACGAGTTTTACGGAAAGGGCTAAGAATTAGCGCTCGCTCCGTTTACAAGAACGATAACAATACTCAAGGATAAGCCCGTGAAACCTGCCACCTTTAATACCGAAGCCTTCGATGATTGGATCCGCAGTCGCTTTGTGGAACTCAACTCAGAGCTAGAACAGCTTTATTATCAACAAACGGACCGAGCCAATGTGCTCGATATCGGCGCAGAAGCTAAGTTGGCGCTAGAGAGCGAAGGCCAAGGATTGATTAAGGCCTTGCTCGATGAGGGGAATACCGATGAAGGGTTCGACAGTGCCTTCGATTTACTCGGTAACGTGGGCCTATACATGGCAGCTTGTCGACGCCATGAAATTACTGAGCCCTCACGGGAAACCACCTCACCATTAGCCGAAGCCTCCGCGCTAGCCATGCACATCGGTGCTTCAATAGGTGTCACGCCGCGCTTTGCCACCGCGCATTTAACTACCCATAATCGTGCCCACAATGGCATTTATAAGCGCTTTACCGATCTGAGCGCCGAAAAGCTGTTTGTGGATTACAACACTAAAGGCATTTTGGCCTATAAACGCGCTGCCGATGCGTTATTGAAAATCCAGCCTTTGGGCATTTCCCATCCTATCAGTCACGATTTACTGCGAGTCGCCAAACAGGCATTGCAGGATGTGATTGAGTCGAACACTCAATTATTCAATCGATTAGATACTGACCGTTTCTTTTACTGTGTTCGCCCTTACTACAAACCTTATCGGGTGGGCTCGGTTATTTATCGCGGCGCCAATGCGGGGGATTTCGCTGGGATTAATGTGATCGATTTAACACTAGGTCTTTGTTTCGCTAATGAAGCTTCCTATTCACAAATGCTGGTGGACAAGTTTTTGTACATGATGCCAGAGGATCAACAGATATTGCGTGAATGCATGCGTCGGCCGAATTTGATGGATGACTTCCTGCAGGCAAAAGACTGCTCAACCCAAGATTGGTATCAAGAAAACTTGCGACTCTTTATTGAAGTCTGCGAATTACATGGCGAGACTGCGATTCAGCACCATAATGAGTTAGTGACTAAATATATTGCCGAGCCTTCGACAACGATGGAGCAGCAGCATTTAGCTAAGGTCACCGCCAGTGGTCCGCCACTGCATGTGCTACTCGGTTCATTGGAGCGACTCAGAGATAGGCGTGCCGCCGCTCAGCGCAGCGACATCCGGACGCGTTATGATGAGATTAAGAAACTGAAAGAGAGTTTGAGATAACACTATGTTTGCAGACTATAAAAAGGACTTTTACCTCGCGGGTCCAGGATATCTATTGAACCATTCCGTCGGTCGACCGTTAAAATCGACCGAACAGGTCTTTAAAGAAGCCTTTTTTGCGCCTTGGCAGGAATCGGGGCGCGAGCCTTGGGGTCAGTGGCTGAGTGTGATTGATGATTTTACCTTTGCCTTATCCAAACTGTTTAACGGCCACCAAAAGGACTTTTGCCCTCAGGTAAATCTTTCCTGTGCACTGACTAAAATCGTTATGTCACTCGACCGATTAAATCGCGAACACGCCGTTGTGTTGATGAGTGAGATTGATTTCCCCAGCATGGGTTTCGCCCTTAAAAAAGCGCTGCCAGCTAGCTGCGAAGTGCGTTTTATTCCTAAGGGACTCGATGTCACTGACCCTAATGTGTGGGACGCGCATATCAGTCGCGATGTGGATCTGGTGTTTGTCAGCCATGCTTACTCGAATACGGGGCAGCAGGCGCCATTAGCCAATATTTTCACTATAGCCCGTGAGCGAGGTTGTTTGAGCTTAGTGGATGTAGCGCAATCGGCGGGGATTATTCCGCTGGATCTCGCGCGCCTACAACCTGACTTTTTAATCGGGTCGAGTGTGAAATGGCTCTGCGGCGGCCCTGGTGCCGCCTATCTTTGGGTTAATCCCGCCATATTGGAGAGTTGCCAGCCAAAGGATGTGGGGTGGTTTAGCCACGAGAATCCGTTCGAGTTCGATATCCATGATTTTCGTTACCAGCATTCCGCAATGCGCTTCTGGGGTGGAACGCCTTCAATCGCCCCCTATGCCATTGCCGCCCACAGCATTCATTATCTTGCGGGTTTAGGCATCCCCTTGCTGCGTAAATGTAATCAGCAGTTAATTGATGCCGTGGCGCAAGAGCTCGAACATGAGTTTGTGTCGCCACGGGATGTTGAAAAACGCAGCGGTACGCTGATTTTGCAGTTTGGTGAGCAACAACATCAAATCATGACGGCATTAGCGAACGCGAATATCAGCGTCGATGCCCGCAGCATGGGGATCCGGATTTCTCCGCATATTTATAACAATATGGCCGATATCAAGCTGTTACTGGACGTGATAAAAGCAAATCGCTAACTTAAATGATTTAAATTGGCTTGCTAGGCTAAGTTGTACTACGTAACTGCAACTAACGAGGCATAACTAACAAGACACAACACTCAGGGAGGCAAACCGCGACATGGTCGTTCCCGTATGTCGGCGTTAACTCACCGTCACATAGGCAACTTAAGGTTATTTATTGGGGGCGATCATGCTTAAATCTTATAGTCATAGCGGCAGACCATAGGTCGCGGGGTGTGGAGCTTGGGATCGCTGGGCGTGATCGCTAAATCTACGGGTAGCATAACAGTATCGACGATCAGCGCACTGCTCATATCAACGAGTGTCAGCGGGATGGTAAAGAGCAGCAAGGGTGGGGCTGCCAACGCTGAGATCATCGTACACTCCTCGCCATTATCAACAGCCGTTTGCACACTTGAGAAAGAGTGACCCCAAGTTGAATCTTCTCCTATCCTCGACGTTATCGTTGCACATCCCGTGAGAGAACAGCACACGACCAACCAAGTCAAGCAACGCATAACCACTCCATTGTTTATATGTGAAAAACTGCATTGCTTCGGTATGATCTACTCACTTGATCAACTGAGAGCGTTAGTGATGTGGAACCAGATCAGGTTTCATTTGACGCCAACCTGTTCTGTTTCAACAGCTTGGCATTCTAACTATATGATTATATCTGTCAATTATTCATCAACAGAAACGAGATACAACCAAGCTCAATAACCTAGTTGTTAACGGCGACTCTTGTTTTGGATAAGTATTAAATATTGAGGTTTGTATGCCGTGCTCTTGCAGAACTCAGATAAGTTTTGAACATACTCTTTAAAATCAGTCTCCACTTCCCTCGCTGGCCATCTAGCTACTTTTATTACTTTCCTTAAAACTGTTTCAGTAAATATTCGCTTGAGGGTAGGCCGAGAGCATATTATGTTGCTGATTTAAAATGGATGACTGGATTTACGCTTGGCGATGCCCACGCTACAAGTAGAGTCTACCGAGAGGTAACAGGATGAACAATAAAGCAGCGCCGCAGCAGTCGGCGTCGACAGAGCAAGAGACACAACCGTTGGACGACAGTCGGTATGAAGACCTGCCGCGCAGTGAGTTCCTGCAATTACCCCAAGAGGAGCAAGACCGGCTCAATAAGCTACGTCAGCAGCGGGTGCGTGAGGCGCCCACCCTATATGAGTGGGATATTAAGGTAGCGACCGTGTATGGCATAGGGTGGCTCGTTGTCATTATTCCCTGCGGGATAATGGTGCTGATTGGCTTGGTGGCGCACTGGTATGAGTCTGACCAATGGTATGGTTTTTTTTTCATGGCATTGATTTTTGCGCCATTTATCCGCTACCTCTGGTTGGCCGACAAACAGTACCATTATCGGCTCACCACCGAGGGGTTAGTTACCACCTATCATGATGCTATTCCGGATGCTGCCTACGCGGTAGTGCGGGGGCTGGCTTGGTTTGGGGTGGTGGTTTGTATTGTCGGGGTGGCTTTTTTAGGCCCTGCAGCGCTGGTTGGTGCAGGTGGAATGGCTCTGGGGGCATTTTTCTTTACTGGTTTTAAAAATGTTGAGACTACTTACGAGAGTCCTGTAAAAAATGGGCATCGTCATTTGATTAAGGTAACGCGGAATCGTCCATTTATTGCCTGCCAATCGGATGTACGAACAATGGGCTTACGCGCAAGTATTCGTCTTCATTGCCCATTGGATAAGATGCACACTATCTTGTCATTGCTGATGACGCAGTTACCTGATTCTGAAATCCGTGTATTTAAAAATGAGCGCGTGTTAGATGGCGTACCATTTGCGTCATTTGAGTCAGGCGAACCAGCCCAACTATCAGATTTTTCCCCTGAGAATACCCAGCCCAGTTAACATTTTTTCTCGCGCCGATTATTGGCGCGAGATTCGATGTTCATCAGTGGCTACTTTGCCACCAAGATACTGGCAGGTCTTTCGCGGCGAGGTCGTCAAGGGTGAAAAGACATTAAGTACAAGCCGTGTGGGTAGGTTAACGACGACCATGCAGTACCTTGGGTACAGCAAAGGAATAGTTATATGAATAAGAGAGCAGCGCCGCAGCAGTTGGCGTCGACAGAGCAAGACACACAACCGTTGAACGACAGCCGGTATGAAGATTTGCCACACAGTGAGTTCCTGCAATTACCCCAAGAGGATCAAGACCGGCTCAATAAGCTACGTCAGCAGCGGGTGCGTGAGGCGCCCACCCTCTATGAGTGGGATATTAAGGTAGCGACTGTGTATGGCATGGGGTGGCTCGTTGTCATTATTCCCTGCGGTATAATGGTGCTGATTGGCTTGGTGGCGCACTGGTATGAGTCTGACCAATGGTATGGTTTTATTTTCATGGCATTGATTTTTGTGCCATTTATCCGCTATCTCTGGTTGGCCGACAAACAGTACCATTATCGACTCACCACCGAGGGGTTAGTTATCACCTATCATGACGTTATTCCGGATGCCGCCTACGCGGTAGTGCGGGGGCTGGCTTGGTTTGGGGTAGTGGTTTGCATCGTCGGTGTGGCCTTTTTAGGCCCAGCCGCCTTGGTCGGTGCAGGAAGTTTTGCCGTGATGGCATTTTTCTTTACTGGTTTTAAAAATGTAGAAACCACCTCAATAAGTGCTATCAAGCGTGGACATCCCCACATGATAAAAGTGACCCACAAGAGGCCATATATATCCTGTGATACAGACAGGTTTTATTTCGGATATTATTCAAATCTCGACTGTTATTGTCATCCCGAAGATATGCATAAAGTGTTGTCGCTACTGATGAAGCAATTACCGGGGTCGGAACTCTTTTTATTGAAAAATGAACGAATAGTTGGCCTCTCTAAAGTTGGCACCCGTGATGGCGAACCAGTCCAATTGTCAGATTTTGCCCCTGAGAATCCCCTGCCCAGTTAACGTTTTTCCTCGCGCCTATTATTGGCGCGAGATTCGGTGTCATCAGTGGCAGCTTTGCCACCAAGATGCTAACAGTCCTTAAGCGGCAAGATCGTCAAGGGCGAGAAAACATTAAGTACGAGCTGTGTGGGTAGGTTAACGATGACCGTGCAGTCCGTAGGCACAGCAAAGGAATAGCTATATGAATAAGAGAGCAGCGCCGCAGCAGTTGGCGTCGACAGAGCAAGAGACAGAACTGTTGGACGACAGTCGATATGAAGACCTGCCGCGCAGTGAGTTCCTGCAATTACCCCAAGAGGAGCAAAGCCGGCTCAATAAGCTACGTCAGCAGCGGGTGCGTGAGGCGCCCACGCTTTATGAGTGGGATATTCGGGTGGCGACTGTCTATGGTCTATTTTGGTTAACCTTCCTGATCCCGTGTGGTTGCTTAGCACTTATAGGGTGCTATCTGCTATCTGGCGATACTAGCTTGGGTATCGGGTTAATCATCATGGCTTTAATTATGTGCTTATCTGCTCGTTACCTCTGGTTTGCAGACAAACAGTACCATTATCGGCTCACCACCGAGGGTTTAGTTACTACCTATCATGACGCGATTCCGGATGCAGCCTACGCGGTAGTGCGGGGGCTGGCTTGGTTTGGGGTGGTGGTTTGTATTGTCGGAGTGGCTTTTTTAGGCCCAGCAGCGCTGATTGGTGCAGGCGGAATGGCTCTGGGGGCATTTTTCTTCACCGGTTTTAAAAATGTAGAGACAACTTACGAGAGCCCTATAAAAAATGGGCATCGTCATTTGATTAAGGTAACGCGGAATCGTCCATTTATTGCCTGCCAATCGGATGTACGAACAATGGGCTTACGCGCAAGTATTCGTCTTCATTGCCCATTGGATAAGATGCACACTATCTTGTCATTGCTGATGACGCAGTTACCTGATTCTGAAATCCGTGTATTTAAAAATGAGCGCGTGTTAGATGGCGTACCATTTGCGTCATTTGAGTCAGGCGAACCTGCCCAACTGGCAGATTTTGCCCCTGACAATAACCTGCCTAGTTGAATAAAGCGTGGACACTTAACAATAATGGCGCGGTAGTTAACTTCCGACTATATAGGTGGTTTTTCTGCTGCATCCTCGTTTAGTTTAGATCGGTTTTTAACCATCTATCTCTACTATTGCTGTTGCCGCGGTGTCTGGGTGCCTTCTCTGAATGATAAAAGAGTGGTTGGCGATGATGCCTATTTAGAGAGCAACGCGATGATTGAATCAGAATAAAAGTTGTATATACCTTCAAAATACAAAAAGCCCCGATAGCGTTGCTATCGAGGCTTTTATATTTCTGTATCAATTACATAAAGCGAGCCGGTTGTATAGCGCTAGCCATTACAGGCTGTAGTACATTTCAAACTCAAGTGGGTGAGTTGTACGCGCTACACGCTCAGCTTCAGCTGTTTTCAGTACGATATAAGATTGGATGAAATCTTCACTGAACACGCCGCCTTTTGTCAGGAACTCATGGTCAGCTTGCAGATTTTCAAGGGCGTTTTCTAATGACGTTGCCACTTGTGGGATTTCAGCCGCTTCTTCTGGAGGCAGATCGTACAGATCTTTGTCCATCGCCTCACCTGGGTGGATCTTGTTTTGGATACCGTCAAGACCCGCCATCAGCAGCGCTGCGAAACCTAAGTATGGGTTGGCATGTGGATCAGGGAAACGTGCTTCGATACGACGGCCTTTAGGGCTTGGTACCACTGGAATACGGATTGATGCAGAGCGGTTACGGGCAGAGTAGGCCAACATAACAGGTGCTTCAAAGTGTGGCACTAAACGCTTGTAAGAGTTAGTGCTTGGGTTAGTGAAAGCGTTCAGCGCGCGAGCGTGCTTGATGATACCACCTATGTAGTACAGCGCCGTTTCACTTAAACCTGCGTATTTGTCGCCAGCGAACAAGTTAACACCGTCTTTCGCCAGAGATTGGTGAACGTGCATGCCGCTACCATTGTCACCAACGATAGGTTTAGGCATGAAAGTCGCCGTCTTGCCGTAAGCGTGAGCCATGTTGTGCACTACGTACTTCAGAATTTGGATTTCATCCGCTTTCTTAGTCAAGGTGTTGAAGCGAGTGGCTATTTCGTTTTGACCTGCAGTCGCCACTTCGTGGTGATGCGCTTCAACCACTTGACCCATTTCTTCAAGCACTAAACACATAGCGCTACGTAGATCTTGTGATGAGTCAACCGGTGCAACTGGGAAGTAACCGCCTTTAACAAATGGACGGTGACCTGTGTTGCCGCCTTCGTAGCTAGTGCCTGAGTTCCATGCCGCTTCTTTAGCGTCGATCTTAACGAAACAACCAGACATGTCAGTACCGAAACGGACATCGTCAAATAGGAAGAATTCTGGTTCTGGGCCAATCAAAACAGTATCAGCGATACCAGTAGAGATTAGGTAAGCTTCTGCTTTTTTAGCAATTGAACGTGGGTCACGATCGTACCCTGTCATTGTACCGGGTTCAAGAATGTCACAACGGATCAGCGCTGTGGTTTCTTCGGTGAAAGGATCCAGTACGAATGTCGTTGGATCTGGCATCAGTACCATGTCTGATTCGTTAATGCCCTTCCAACCTGCGATAGAAGAACCGTCAAACATTTTGCCGTCTTCGAAGAAATCAGCATCTACCTGATGAGAAGGAATAGATACGTGCTGTTCTTTACCTTTAGTGTCGGTAAAACGTAAATCAACGAACTTAACTTCTAATTCTTCAAGTTGCTTTAAAACTGATTCAACTGACATTCTCAAGCCTCCGGTAGGGTAAAGGGATGCCCCTTCTATAATCTTTTAACTCAAGTGATTTATCTTGAGCCAAACTTACGAGCTATAAAGCGATATCCATGCCAATAATTTAAACTACTGATTAACATGGTTTAAAATCTTTACTGCACTTAATTGGATTCACGTTTGCACCACTTTGGTGCTATTGACTGAGGCATTTTGGTGCATTCATCCATTTTGGTGCGCACTGAATTGATTCATGCAAAGCTAAGTTTCAAAGCATAAGGCTCAAAGCACTAGTATGCATCGCTTATGTGGCAGTGAGATGGCAATCGCGCCTTGGCTCACAGGGACTACATAAGGATAGCGGCACTGAATCCAGTAACTATTTCAGCACTATTCTGGACTTTTTCTCTGGGCGATTTCACTGCCGCATAGTTGTCATAAAACCACGCTAGTCTGTCCAACTATGCCATGCATTCTCAATTCAATAGTGGTTTATTATCATATTATTAGGAAAGGGTTCGTTCTCATGTACGAAATGTCTTTGCTGTTCACAGGCCAAATGAAATCAGTGATGCGTAATAAAGGTATAGCGTGACAATGAAGTGAGTCTTAAAGACATTCAGTTTTCGCGGTCATAAACGCCAATATGAATGCTCAGTTAAATGTACGCTAGAATTTATTGCTGTTTCTCGGTGAGATGATTTCATCGCGGTGACATCAATTTTAATTGATGTTTAAATCAGCAGAAATGGTTTGCGTCTAGAGTATGAAAAATAGCAAATTCAGCTGCTTAACTCGGATTTTTCCTACGAATATGGCAATTGAACAGTGCTTTAACTGTGGCGGTAGAGGATTTCACTCAATGGAATATTGGCAGGAATTACCCAAGGATTGGCGGATTGTTTTATAAGTGTTCAAAAATAATCCTGTGCGCCAAGGCCGCTCTGGAGTAGAATGGCACGCTTTTTATTGTGGCGGATCGAGCTAGATCGCCATAACGAATTACTGAAATATCCCTATTTTTGTTTGATGGTAAGAGGTTTATCCGTGCTAGAGAATTTACGTAACATCGCCATTATTGCACACGTTGACCATGGCAAAACGACCCTGGTAGACAAGTTGCTGTCACAGTCAGGCACCCTTGCAACCCGAGGAGAAGCCACTGAGCGGGTGATGGACTCCAACGATCTTGAAAAGGAACGTGGGATCACGATTCTGGCAAAGAATACTGCCATCAAGTGGAACGACTACCGTATTAACATCGTTGATACCCCAGGCCACGCCGATTTCGGTGGTGAGGTTGAGCGTGTTCTGTCTATGGTTGACTCAGTATTATTGCTAGTTGATGCCGTTGACGGTCCAATGCCACAAACTCGCTTCGTAACGAAGAAAGCGTTTGCTCAAGGCTTAAAGCCAATCGTTGTTATCAACAAAATTGACCGTCCAGGTGCACGCCCAGATTGGGTTATCGACCAAGTATTCGACCTGTTCGATAACTTAGGCGCTACTGACGAGCAGTTAGATTTCCCAATCGTTTACGCTTCAGCGTTAAACGGTTTTGCAACTTTAGATCCAGATGTTGCAAGTGAAGACATGACGCCGCTGTTCCAAACTATCGTTGAAAAAGTATCATTCCCTGATGCTGACTCAGAAGGTAGTTTCCAGATGCAAATTTCGCAGCTGGATTACAACTCATACGTGGGTGTTATCGGTATCGGCCGTATCAAGCGTGGTAGCATCAAAACTAACCAACAAGTCACTATTGTTGGTGCTGATGGCAAAACCCGTAACGGTAAAATGGGCCAAGTATTAGGTTACATGGGTCTAGAGCGTACTGAAGTTGAAGTTGCTAACGCAGGCGATATCGTTGCTATCACTGGTTTAGGTGAGTTGAAAATTTCTGACACTGTCTGTGCTGCTGGCGCTGTAGAAGCATTACCGCCATTATCAGTTGATGAACCAACTCTGACCATGACGTTCCAAGTCAACACTTCACCTTTTGCGGGTAAAGAAGGTAAGTATGTGACTTCACGTAATATTCTTGAGCGTTTACAACAAGAATTGGTCCACAACGTGGCACTGCGTGTTGAAGAAACTGAAAGTCCAGATCGCTTCCGCGTATCAGGCCGTGGTGAATTGCATTTATCAATCCTGATTGAAAACATGCGTCGTGAAGGTTATGAGTTAGCTGTATCACGTCCAGAAGTTATTCTGAAAACCATCGACGGTGAATTGTGTGAGCCATTCGAAACGTTAACTGTTGACGTTGAAGAAGAAGATCAAGGCACAGTGATCGAGAAGTTAGGTACCCGTAAAGCTGAAATGAAAGACATGCAGCTTGATGGTAAAGGTCGTGTACGTATCGACTTTATTATCCCAAGCCGCGGTTTAATCGGTTTCCAAACTGAATTCTTAACAGCGACTTCTGGTACAGGTCTAATTTACCACTCGTTCGACCATTACGGTCCACACAAAGGTGGCGATATCGGTCAACGCGCTAACGGCGTATTGATTTCTAACGCGACAGGTAAAGCTCTGACATTCGCACTGTTTGGTCTACAAGACCGCGGCCGTCTCTTTATTGGCCACGCTGCTGAAGTGTACGAAGGCCAAGTTGTTGGTATCCATGCTCGCTCAAACGATCTGACAGTTAACTGTCTGAAAGGTAAGCAGCTGACCAACATGCGTGCTTCAGGTACTGACGAAGCGCAAGTGCTGACTACGCCAATCACAATGACACTTGAGCAAGCGCTTGAGTTCATCGATGATGACGAATTGGTTGAAGTAACACCTAAGAGCATCCGTGTTCGTAAGAGACACTTGACTGAAAACGATCGTAAGCGCTTTAACCGCGGTTAATGCCAGCCTGTTGATTCAGGTGGCACACCCTTAAGGTGAGTCAATCGGTTTAAAAAGCCCTGCATAGGAAACTATGCGGGGCTTTTTGTTGGGGCTGATTTGGTCATGGGTATGCCGGCGATTAATTCAAACTGCTGAATCTTGAGATCTTGTATTACTCCTTATCGATTCTCCATACGCAATTGCGGCAAGATTTTGTAAGGAGAGATCTAACATTTAGTATGGTTCCGCTTAGGTCTTGTGCAAATTCATTGTCGAGTGAACAGCAGGCATTTTTCCCTGTCAGTAACTTCCTAGGTAGCAGATAAAGTTCTTACTAAAGCGACGGCTTAGCCTGCCATCACGGGAGGAATAAATTTTAATATATTCGTCAAAAAGTGAACGGATCAGTTGCTGTCGGTCTGGCTGTATAGGGTTAGCTATAAAACCATTTATCTGATATTCGCATAGGAATAGTATCAGCGATATGATTGAGTGATTTACTAACTGTAATCAATATTCTGGTGTATACATTAAAAGACTGCAGATAGTGATATAAACCATTATCTGCAGTGTGCTTCGTTAGATTGGCAGTGCTTTGATGCTATTTAACCCAAGTATTGTTCAAAACTGCTTGCTGTGAGAGTTGAAATTCAAGCTTTAGCTGTTCTGCATACTTAGGTGCCTGATTCTCAATAAAGTCTACACTTTCATTCTCAGATATGATTTTATCTCCAGCGATTAAAAAACTACCTGAGTTGGTAAATGCGCCAAGCAAGTCGCCTTTTACTACAATACTATAGGGTTTTCTTTCCCTATAAAGAGAGCGACCAACTGATGCAAACTCGTTATTAAATCCGAGCAAATCAAAAGCGGTAGGTAAAATATCTAATTGGCTTGCGAGTATTTTATGTCGTTTAGGGGGAATATTTTGCCCAGGACGATAAATCCATAACGGAATATGGAATGCGCTTTCTAAGCCCGGCGTTTTCGTTTTGAACAAAGTGTGATCTGCCAAAATCATAAAGGTTGTATTTTCGTACCAGTCCTGTTTTGAT
This sequence comes from Shewanella sp. SP1S2-4, assembly GCF_031932075.1. Taxonomy (NCBI): domain Bacteria; kingdom Pseudomonadati; phylum Pseudomonadota; class Gammaproteobacteria; order Alteromonadales; family Shewanellaceae; genus Shewanella; species Shewanella sp. SP1S2-4. Next base: position 133,394 of record NZ_JAUOET010000009.1, on the reverse strand, counting down.
GCTTCCGCAAAAAATGCTTTAAGAGATTCATCTGTATATCTAACAGTATTCAAAAAATCGGTGAATGTATCTTGTCCATATGGATAAACCTGTAAATGCTTCGGTGTTTCTACATATGGCATATGGGTGGTACCTGTAAACGAAAAACTAATAAATGGCTTAGTTTTTTCGTTTGCTAATTCGAGTGTTTTCATCAACATCTCATAATCCCAACCAAACTGTGCGCCATCAGGATCGGGGTAGTCAGTTCGTGTTATTGGGATATCACTACGTCCAAGATATTGCTGAAAACCAGCATAGTTGGCTATCGAATCTAAACGAATCGAGTCACGTTTTGAGCTTTGCAGCATTTGGGTTTGGTAGCCATGAGCTTGAGCAATATTACCAATTTTTGTAAGGCGTGATAATTCCAGTCCTCCTCCGATATAACCAACACTCTCAAGGGGAGGTATGCCAAACAAGCTCGCTTGAACACCTAAGTTACTGCGTTGAGCAACAGCATAGAAATTATCATAAACCTCAGCTTTTTTTGACAGTTCATCTAAAAATGGCGTGACTTTATAGTCTGAACCCGATAATCCATCTATATAAGCATAGCTTAACGCTTCTACCAAAATGATAACTAAATTTCGGCCATTGGGTGTATTCTCTGAGAATTGGCTTACGTATGGATATTTATATGCTTCATCTTCTGTCTTATTTAGCTGTTGTTTAAGCTCTTCGGAATTAAAGAATTTATAATCAGTACGCTTGAAGTTTTGAGTAGTTCCTTTGCCACCTGTATAAATACCATTTAAAATTAAATTAGCTTGCTGCTCACTTTGGTTTTTATATGCATCGATAATGCCAAGTGGCTTTCCATGCAAGTTTAATCCTCGTAGAAATAATATCAAGATAGGGATCGCAATAACAAAAACGCCAATTTGTGATGCTAGAGTCTTATGGTTTTTATTGTGGTAGAAAAATAGTTGGTATTTTTTCACCAGCAAAATAATTATTATGGCTATAGTAGCAACGCTAAATATCGTTAACGCGAAATGATCGTTCATTAAAAATGGTAATACAAAAGATGTTTCAGTCATTAACAATGGTAGATCGCTAAATGTGTGTCTATTTACTACACCAAAATAAATAAAATCTCCAATAAGTGCGAGTGTAGATAGCAATAGCATTATTAAACCAAGCTTCAAACCCATATCTTTTATGAAACAAGTAATGCGGCCACTTCCTGGTACTAATATTAGCAATGTAGGTATGATCATGACATAAGCAGTAGTCATGATATCAAAGCGAAATGATGTAAATATCACCGTGAGTAAATCGAATGTTTCTTTATAATAATCGTGATACACAATGTAATTCGCAATGCGAGAACAATTTAATATGAATAGCATGGAAATATATAGAAACAACACGCTGCGAAATTTACTCTGTTTCATACGATAAATTTTTTCAATGACTGTTTAAGGAGGTGCATAATAACACACCAACTTAGACTAGTTCAAAAGCAAACCTATACTCAGTTAATGCCCCACTCTATCTATTACTTGGATCAGTTCCATGCGGATATTGTCGGGTGTTTGGCTGTGCCAGAAGCCAGCTAAGTAAGCGCCAAGCGGCAGCATAAATAAGGCGATGAGCACTAATGCGAGTAATCCCTTATGGCCGAGTCTGTGGCCAGATTTAAGACCTAGACCAAGGGCGGCTGATTTTGGACAAGCGGCGACGCAGCGCATACAGGCCTGGCATTCATCGCTGCGCACCGTAGTCTTAGTGTGCACTATGATGTTGGCCGGGCAGGCGCGGGTGCACTTATCGCATTTCATCCCTTTTGCCTCGATAAGGCAATGCTGAGTATCACGGCGGATTTTTAATGGGCTCGCAAAGCTTAAGATCCCGAGCATGGCACCATAAGGGCACAAGTAACGGCAGAATCCCTGACGGCGCCATGCGGCTAAGGCAAGGATCAGCGCAAACACAAACAGGGTAATCAGGCTCGGCGTCAGAAAGAACAGTGCCATTTTTAAGTCGGCAATCTTGTGATAATTACCTTCGAGATAATAAGGAATCGACTCACTTGGCATGCCAATCACTATGTAGCAAAGGCCAAGCAGCAATAAATACTTGAGCATTCGCAGTGGCCAATCGAGCCAAGCGGGTGGTGTTAGTTCTGATTTAATAAAGCGTTTTCTAACAGCATACAAATATTCCCCTGCCAAACCTAATGGGCAAGCCCAACCACAAAATGCCCGCTTACAAAGTAATCCTGTGAGCAATACCGCCGCTAACATCACCGCGGCTGCAGGATGGGTTTGATCCCACAAATTTAGACTGACAATGGCCTTCAGTTCAATGCCGCCGGCAATCGGCAGGAAAGCATCGACCACATCGGGGCGCATTAGCCAAGGTGTAATTCCTTGCTTAAGCAATACGGTATTGATTGTGTATTGCACGGCAACCAGTAAAAGCGATAGCGCTAAGACATGTTGAGTGCCTTCCCGCAGAGTATTGTTCTTAATCTCACCTTTGAAGGAGTCAGGTGCAAATTTATGTCCTACTAACGCTAAAGGTAGCGCAATAATCAGTCCGAGTGCTAAAGGCCAGTAAAGGCTGATCGCGACGGCGCTGACACTGAGTAACAGTGTTACGACAGCACCCCATTTCTGGCCGCTCCAATAGCTCAGTGAGGCGAGATACATGAGTGCCAACATCAGAGTAAGTGATTCGATAAAAGTCATAGTGATGAATACAGCAAATGAGTAACGAGTACAGTGTCTGAGTGATGAGCTGATGATAAGTTTTTGAGTACTAAATGAAATTGTGCGGCAGGTCTAAGATTGGTGCTATCAATCCACTAAAGCGCGCCATAGCTCACAAAGCCAAGTGTTTTGGGCTTGCACAAATAAAGTATGGCTTGCAGGGACAGCGGACGAGGTCACACAAAGCATAAAAAGCCCCAGCACTTTATTGTGCTAGGGCTTAGGAGTTAAGTAGCAGCTTTGGTTCAACTTTTTGATTTTTCGAGTGACTCGATAAACTTGTTCGACTCATTAATCGATTTGTTCATCTCTTTAATCAGGCCCGAAATATCGGTTTGCAGACTGGCAAATTCGCCTTTGATCGCACCAATGGCTTGGGCGTTCAAGTTATGCTTGAGATACAGCATATTGTCTTTCATGGCGGTGAGGATAGGCGGCATTTTTGATTCGGCGCGGTGCATGCTTTTGATCAATTGTTCGTAGGCGCGTCGCGTTTCTTTGAGCTTAGCTTCACTGTTACGGCGCAGGCTGGCTTTGCTGATCTCGCCAATTTCATCTTGCCACTCATCGAATAACGCTTCGGCCACATCTTCAACTTTCTTGATGCGGTTGCTGACGTTGTCTGCGGCGCTTTGGGCTGACTCGTATTCATCCTTGGCCTTGTTATAGGCTTTTTCTAGGCTGCCGCCATCGTGATTGAGCAGGGCTTGCATTTCTTCGAGGGCCGAGCTGAACTCTTTTTGGGCGTCCTCTTGGGATTCTTTCGCGTCTTTAACTCTGTCGACCATAATATCGCGTTTATGGTAACCGACCTTTTCCATCGCACCGTAATAGGCACTTTGGCAACCACTGAGCAGGAGGCTTGCGGCAATCAGGCCTGAAGTTATCAGTCTTTTCATTGGGTATTCCGTCACTGAGTGAATTGAAATTAATCGGCCTTAAATCGGGCCGCATCGATAATGCTCCACAGATGAAAGATAGCACCTATTACCGCCGGCACAATTAGCCACCAGAGGGCATAACCCACCACTGTGATAATGAAAAATAACAGTGCGGCCATAATGCGGCCTTGCAATAGTTGGCCTAACCCAGGGAAAAATAGGCTAGCAATAGCGGAAATAACGTTACCCGCAGATCCTTGTTGAGACATCAATTCACTCCTTAGACTTGTAAATTAAGTGTTTATTGTACGAAGATAACGAGTCTATACCAACAGAATCAAGAGAAACCCGTGACTAAGAAGATAGAACTGGCACAAATTCGCGTCTTATTCCTCGGGATCTGGCACTTCCTGCTGCATTTGCAGCGGCGTTTAGTGGAAGATCAGATCAATATCCGCGCCGGACATTTGGCCTATGTCACGCTATTGTCACTTGTGCCTATGGTGGCCGTGACTATGTCTATGCTGTCCGCTTTTCCTGTGTTTAAAGGCATTCGTGGGCAGATAGAAGGCTTTGTTTATCAGAACTTTTTACCCGCCGCCGGCGATACAGTGCAAGTGTATATCAATGAGTTTGTAGCTAATGCCTCTAAGGGCACAGCTGTCGGGATTGCCGCTTTAGTGGTGGTCGCTATTTTGCTGATTTCCGCCATCGACAAATCCCTTAATAACATTTGGCGTACTAAAGAGAAGCGTTCCGTGGTGGTCGCATTTTCTATGTATTGGATGGTCATCACTTTGGGTCCTGTTTTGGTGGGGGCCAGTTTGGTGGCGACTTCCTACGTAGTGTCATTGAAGGTTTTTGACGGTCAGTTGTCGGGTGTGGTGCCCGTGTTTCTTGAGCGTTTGCCCATGCTGTTTTCAGTTGCTGCATTCTTGCTGTTGTATATGGTGGTGCCTAATCAAAAGGTGAAGTTTCTACATGCATTATTAGGGGCGATTGTCGCCGCAATCTTGTTTGAGTTAGGTAAAAAAGCCTTTGCCTTGTATGTGACTCAGTTTCCGAGCTATGAAGCTATTTATGGGGCTTTAGCCGTGATCCCTATTATCTTTGTCTGGGTGTATTTATCGTGGATGATAGTATTACTCGGCGCGGAAATTACCGCGGCTATGCCAGAGTATTTAGATTATGAGTCGAGCTCCGATGAGGATGAAACGGATCTAGATGGTAAGCCTTTACAAGACTGCCAAGATAATCAGCCTGTAACCTTAACTTCGGCAGAAGTAGATGCACTCAAGGCCGTGGCGAAATCGGAATGACATCCCTAAACGGTTATGTAATAGCGATAACACTTAATGCCTGAATCAGTGCTTGAATCCTTTCCCCCTTTTATCCGCCGCGACTGGTTTAGCGTTGGCAATGGTCAGCAATTACATCTGGCGCAATACGGTAATCCTCAAGGTATTCCGCTGTTGTATTTGCACGGTGGTCCGGGAGCGGGTTGTGATATCGGTGATTTAGCCTTATTTAATGGCGAACAATATTGGATTTTGCTGTTAGATCAACGCGGTTCTGGGCAATCTTTGCCCTTTGGTGATTTAGCCCATAATCATCTTAATGGTCTGATCTGCGATATGGAGGCGATTCGCCTCGCGTTAGGTATTGAGCGCTGGTGTTTAGCGGGCGGCTCCTTTGGGGCCACATTAGGCTTAATTTACAGCGGATTGTTCCCAGAGCGGGTGATAGCACAAGTGCTGTGGGCGTTATTTATTCCGTCTAAAGAAGGTATCGATTGGCTCTATGGCGCGGATGGCGCGGCAAAATTGCAACCTGCGGCTTATCGACTCTTCAGTGGTAATGCGCCCGTTGCGCCATCGCTGGCTGAACTGCTGGATTCGTACCATCAAGGTTTGGCATCGGCCGATGAAAACCTGCGGCACCATTTTGCGCGGCGTTGGGTTCAGTGGGAGCTAAAGCTCGCGGGGGCGAGATTGGTGTTGCCAAGAAAGTTACCCGACCCAGTATTAGCGTTAGCGGATATCGAATTGCACTTTGCTCGGCATGATTACTTCAATGCCATGAGTGTGTTGCAGCGCGTGACGCCTAGGGTGAAGGCGCGTAGTGTGTTATTGCAAGGAATGCAGGATGCGATTTGCCCAGCGGCGCTATTGCGCGATTTTTTGGCTGGGTTAGAGCATGCTATTACGATTCAATCTGTTGCCGACGGCGGACATATGCTTAATAGCGAGTCGTTGTTTTTGGCGGTCACAGCAGAAATCCATGCTATGTGGTCGTGGATACATCAAAGGGAAATACAATGAAAACATTGCTCATCAGTGCCAGTTTACTCGGATTAACTGCCTGTGCCGCCACGGCGCCCTCGCAAACCCGCGCGATTGAACCAGTGGTGGCTCAGGAGGTCGTGGCACCCGTCGCGCCCAAAGTCGTTGAACTGGGTGGACTGACCAATGAAGCTGCCGCTGAGCGCTTGTATCAAGCGTTGATTAACGCTAACTACTTGGCCACCAAAGTTGCGCCAACTAAAGTCGCGGTGCAGTTTGGCGATAACCAGTTTTTGCTTGAGCCGAGTATTAATTCTGCGGGCATTGACCGTATTTTAATGAATCGTTTCTATGCCGTGCATCCGCAATTACAGGCTAGCCAAGAGCTGCCTGTGGTGATTGGCACTTTGAATCAGAAGCTTAATTTTGCCAAGTTCGTGTTGCTGGACCAAGGCGCTGTGATCCAAATACAAGGCACAGTCACCTTTGCCGACCGTGTTGAAATCGAAGAGTTACGTCGTTTTATGCTGTGGACCAATGGCGGTTTGGCACAAGTCGCGCAATCCCTGCCAGATGGCATCGATCAATATATTCGTCCTATCCCGCTCATGCAGCAAATGGTTCCCGTTAAGCCTTAATCTAAAAAGGAAAAGTTGTGATTGCGTTAATTCAAAGAGTGAGCCGCGCCAGTGTGGTTGTCGATAATCAAACCATAGGCGCAATCGATAAGGGCCTGTTGGTTCTGCTGGGCGTCGAGCAGGAAGATACCCGCGAGAAGATGGAAAAACTGGCAACTAAAGTGATGAGTTATCGCGTGTTTTCCGATGAGAATGGCAAGATGAATCTCAACCTAGAGCAAGTCGGTGGCTCTTTGTTAGTGGTGTCGCAATTTACCTTGGCTGCCGATACGGGCCGTGGCTTGAGGCCGAGTTTTTCGGGCGCCGGTACGCCGGATCAAGCCTTGGCACTCTATGAAGAGTTTGTCGTATTTTGCCGCGCTAAGGGCGTGACCACAGAAACCGGACAATTCGGCGCCGATATGCAAGTGTCCTTAGTCAATGATGGCCCTGTGACTTTTAATCTGCAGGTGTAGCTTCTTATCGCGCGAGTGATTGAGTTAGCTATTGTGCTAGCTATTACGTTAGCTATTACATTAGTCATCGCGTGGTTTTTCTAGGGGATAGAGTGTTGAACTTATTCGGTGTTAGCTGTGAAGAGGGTTGTATCGAGGTAAATGCACATGGATGAATTACTTACTCAACTACTCATTCAATTACGCCAGACGTGGCACAGTACTATTCCTGTTAGTGAATTTATGCAGATTGCGCCACTCGATTACTGTGAAGGTGAATTTCGAGTCACAGCGCCGATAGCGCCCAATATTAATCTGCATCAGACCATGTTTGCCGGCAGCATTTATACCTTGATGACCTTAACTGGCTGGGGCTCTGTGTGGCTGAACCAGCAGTTAGCTGGCGTTGCCGGTGACATAGTGCTCGCCGATGCCCATATTCGTTATCTCGCGCCAGTGACTTGTGACCCAGTAGTAACAGTGCAATGGCCAACTGTGGATCTCAGCCCGTTGCAAAGGGGGCGCAGAGTTAAAGTGAAGTTAGCTGTGCAATTGTATTGTGATGCTAAGCTTTGTGCGGTATTCGAAGGCCTGTATGTCAGTGCGCCGAAAGCGAGTTAATTTATAGCACGTTGCAACAACCTATAACCTTTCTAAAAAATCGAAGTGAATCTCAAATTTTATCCACTTTATTTCTTTTTTATGGGCGAATACACTAGCGTCATAGAGTTGAGATATTCCATCTGACTCTCAGTCATTTACCTATTTTCGGAGCAGATTATGTCTAAAGTCTTAATTTTAAAATCAAGCATTCTTGGCGGTTATTCACAATCTGCCGTGTTAATTGACCACTTAGCTAGCCACTGGGGAACCCAAGGCGCCGCTATTACAGTACGTGATTTAGGCGGTAAAGACGTGCTGCCTATGGTAGACGGTGAAATCGCTTCTGGTTTACGTGGTGGTGCAGAATTATCGGCACGTCAGCAAGAAATGCTCGCATTATCAGATACCTTAGTTGCTGAATTAAAAGCGAACGACACTATTGTTATCGCCGCGCCTATGTATAACTTCACTATTCCGGCTCAACTTAAAAACTGGATCGATTTCATTGCCCGCGCTGGTGTGACTTTTACTTACACTGAAATAGGTCCAAAAGGATTAGTGGAAGGTAAACGCGCTGTGTTAGTGACGACCCGTGGCGGCGCTCACAAAGATGGCCCAACGGATCACGTTGTACCTTACTTGAAAACGGTTTTAGGCTTTATTGGTATCACTAATGTTGAAGTGGTTTACGCCGAAGCGCTGAATATGGGGCCTGAAGCCCACGACAAAGGCATGAGCGAAGCGAAACACAGTATCGATCAGCTGAAGGCTTAATTGTCCCATTGATTAGCTGAGTCATTTGATTTAGCTGAATAAATAATGCCAGCCTTAATAGGCTGGCATTTTTGTATGTGCATTTTAGCTAGGTTGGCAGCAGACTAAATCTTTAAGCGAACCGCCATTTATCACGCAACTAAAACCATTGGCCTTGAGGATATCGCAGCCTTTTTGCGCTCGAATACCCGCGCCACAGTAGAGCACTAAGGGATGTTGTTTATTGTCGACTTGATGCAACCATTGGTCGAGCGTTGGCAATGGCACATTAATGGCTTGGGGCAAATGACCGGAGGCAAATTCCTCTGGTGAACGCACATCAATCACCCGTGCGCCTTGCTCAATCAATTGCCAACTCTTTTCGCCCGAGTGGCTGCCGGATAACTTAGCCAGTAAAGATTGAAACATAGCATTGCTCCTACTATTAGAAAATTTTCAATAAGTTTATTCTAATGAATTGGTGAGTGCAAGCGTTGCAGATTATCGGTAGCAATGGTTTGGTCTTTGGCTGTGCAGGAACTCAAACTCTGCATTATTGGCGTTAGATAAGCTGCTACAAGCTAGATTCATTGCTTCGTTGATAGTGAATTAAATCGTGGAAGACCACGGCTTGCTCGTTGAGATTTCGATAGCCATGGGGTTTGTCGGCCGCAAATCGTACCGCTTCACCTTGCTTGAGCGTTTGCCACTGTCCATCGACTAACACTTCCATCGTGCCGCTTAATACAATGACATGTTCAGTGACGCCAGCTTCATGGGGTTCAGAAAGCCGCCCATAGTTTGGCAGCAGGGTGAGTTCAAACATCTCAAAACCAAAGCGATCTTCAAAGGGAAACAGTGAGGCGACTAGCATGCCGTCGGTGGCGGGTTGTTGGCGTAATTCGTCGGGCTTACGGAATACAGCGCCTTGGCTCTGGGGCGTGGGTTCGAGAAAGGTCGAAAGAGAGATATTGAATCCACTGGCAATTTTCCACAGCGTCGCAATGGTTGGGCTAGATTCGCCGCGCTCGATTTGTCCTATCATGGCCTTACTCACGCCCGTCTCTTGGGCGGCTTTATCTAAACTCCATCCTTTTTGGTTGCGAAGTGCTTTAAGCGTGGTGGCGAGATAGCTGTTTATCGTCTGCACAATGGCCCCATCATTTTTATGAAAATTTAGTTTGTACGTTATAACGCACAGGTGCTATCTTGTCCATCTCGTACGTTATAGCGCACGAAGGTTGTTTTATTCATTTGATAAGTGATAGCGAACAAAGTCATGGCGGCAGCAATTGCAGAAAAAGGGAGTGGATATGTGGCGAGATGCAGGAAGTTTGTCAAAAATATCAGCGGGTTTTATTGCGGTATTAGTGGGTTATAGCAGCTCGGCTGTGATTATCTTTCAAGCGGCTGAGGCTGTGGGGGCGACACCTGCACAGATTAGTTCGTGGCTGTGGGCTTTAGGTGTGGGCATGGGCGTGACCAGCATAGGGCTATCGCTTTACTACAAGAATCCTATTCTAACGGCTTGGTCGACACCGGGCGCGGCGCTGATGGTGACCAGCCTAGCGGGATTGAGCGTCAACCAAGCCATAGGCGCGTTTCTGGTGAGTTCGATTTTAATCACCCTTTGCGGGGTGGCAGGCTGGATGGATAAACTGATCCGCATCATGCCGCAGTCTGTGGCTTCAGCCATGTTAGCGGGGATCCTGTTGCAGTTTGGCTTAGGGCTTTTTCAGGCGATGCAAACCCAGCTGAGCCTCATATTAATCATGCTGTTGGTGTTTGTCGTCGTTAAGCCTTTTGCGCCGCGCTACATCATCTTGCTGACCTTGCTGGTGGGCATTGGCATGAGCTTTCAATTCGATTTGCTCAAGCTAGATGCCTTAGAGTTGCAACTGGCGATGCCGGTGTGGACCATGCCTGAGTTTTCGCTGGCGAGTGTGATTGGCGTGGCGTTACCGCTGTTTGTGGTGACTATGGCCTCGCAAAATATGCCAGGCGTTGCTGCGCTACATGGTAATGGCTACAGGCCGCCTATTTCGCCTTTGATCACGACTACAGGATTCATCGGGGTTATCCTCGCGCCCTTTGGCGGTTTTGCTTTCAACTTATCCGCCATTACAGCCGCTATTTGCATGGGTAAAGAAGCAGACCCGAATCCCGCGACCCGCTACTGGGCGGCAGTGTGGGGCGGGGTGTTTTACTTTATCACTGGGTTACTCGGCGCCACTGTGGTCGGCCTGTTTTCCGCTTTCCCTAAGGAATTAGTACTGGCCATCGCCGGATTAGCGCTGCTTGGCACTATCGCCAATAGCCTGACTGCCGCATTAGCTAAAACCGAAGATCGCGAAGTAGCGGTGATCACTTTCTTGGTCACGGCATCAGGTTTTAGTGTGCTGGGTATCGGCAGCGCATTTTGGGGGCTGTTGCTTGGGTTTATTATCCATTGGTGGAACGGGCACAGAACTGCAGCTGTGGTGAAGCGAGCGAATACTAACTGCAGCAAAGCGCCTTAGAGATGAATTTCAAAGACTAAGGCGCATGTTTTTTAGATTTTCTTTGTCATAAACACGCTATTGGGGTCGAGTTGGTAGCCGTCGAAGGGGCCACAGATTTCAAAACCAAATTTGCAGTAGAGCAGGCGAGCTGGGTTGAAGAAGTCCATCGAACCTGTCTCTAGACTCAGACGTTTGACGCCAGCGCTTTTGGCATCGTTAATCAAGTGCTGCAATATTTTAGACGCTATGCCTTGCTGTTTATAGGGCGCGGCGGTGCGCATGGATTTGATCTCGGCGTGCTCAGCATCTAACCATTTTAGTGCACCACAGCCCGCTAAATTGTTGCCATCCCATAGGGTCCAAAAACGGATATTGGGCTGACGCAGGCCATCAAGATCTAATGCGTGAACGCTTTCAGGTGGTGAAGTTGCTCGCATATCGTCGAGGTGTTCTGTTAAAAGTGCTGCAATTTCAGGCCCTTTTAGATCATCTAGTATAATTTTCATCGTCTTTCTCAAGATTGAAACTCCCTCTGTTGTTGCTTATCCATCATAGTGTTTGGTCTTTTGGGGGTAAAAACACGGTGGTGGATAAGCAAATGCTAGGCCACCAACGCTTTGCTTTAGCTATAGCTAAAATCAAAGTCGTGGTGCTTCACCCCACACCCGACCAAGGAGGACTGCTCGTCCTATCAAAAACGTCCATGTTAAACTGCCAGCTCGATATCCCTATCTCGCGCTCAAAACGGCCGTTGGCCTTCGCCCTTGGATGCTCCAAGACGCCCCTAACGGAGTTGAAAGCCCCTTGTGCTCATTGACAAATTTGCTATCGCTTCCGAAGGATGCGCTTTACATCCATGTAAAGCACCCCAGTTCGGCAATCCTTGCCTCTCGCTCATAAACGCGAAAATCATCGATTTTTATTCGCCCCTGCACCTGCGAAAGCTAGTCGTTCATCCATGACCGAACTCACGCAATTTGTCTATTCGCCCTGCGGCAACTCCGAGGTGATGGTGTATTCCTTAGGCTCTGGCGTTATTGGTCAATTGTTAAGGAGTAAAAGTTATATCCGATCTTTTTATTATGAATCTCGTTAAAGCAATTTTAGCCAGTACAGATTGTAGATAAAGCAAAAGTGCATTATGTTGTTGATTTAAAATGAATAACCTGATTTACTCTTTCTATTGCCTACGCCTTGTATTGGAGCTTGTGTTTTTTAATGGTTGAAACTAAGAATTCTATAACCTCCATTCTTTCTGCGTATGAGCAACAGGAAAAACGGCGAGCACTTGGTGGGATATACGCTCTGGCAGGCTTTGACTACCAATTGCGTTTCTATCTGGCCGACTTTATAGAGTCTCTCGCTAACCAAGGTACAAATTTAGACGCTGCTGGTCGCGTATATCTGGAAGCGCTTTCAGATGTAGCTAAGCAGGATGCGAATAACCATTTAGTATGTATCCAAGTGAAGCGCACTTTAACAGTTGCGACACTAAAGGATGCCGCGTCCGAGGTTCTAGCCATAGACCGCTTCCTGAAAGACCAGTACCCCAGCATGCGTGATCAGGTGAAGTTTAATCTTGTTGCCTCGCAAGGCTGTCCAGAAATTCAATGGAGCCATATTCCAGAAACGCACGAAACCCACTCCATCATCAGCCAACTTCTAACAAGAGGGCAGCTTTTACCACCCCGTATAGAACCAGATCCTTGGTGGCGTGCAATTACGGCAACATGGCCGCATTTAAAGGATCCTTTCGGCTTCCTGCGCTTTGCACTGGAAAGAGCCTTAAGTCGGGGGCCAACAGCCGCGGATGCACAGCGTGTTCGTGACGAAATATGTGAGCGTTTTAAGCAAGACCAGTTAGCGAAAGAGCCACCGGGTCAACTCCTCACGCCAGCAGATTTCCAACTTAAAGAAGATCCAAGCACACATTTGGACGTTGGACGCGAAATCACACTTGCTCGACTTCGAGATCGTCAGTACATGGCGCTTACCCAACGCCTAAATGCCCTGTATGCCAATTTATTTGAATACAAGGATATCAGCCAGCGAGAACTCCGGAGTGAAGTGCAAGTATTCTGGCTTAGTGGCCGTTCTGGTGCAGGCAAGAGTGTGCTACTGCTGCAAACCCTTGAACGACTTGTGTGCGAAGGCTGGCGAGTGCTGTGGTTAAAGGGAGATGCTGAGTTACTTGAGCCAGCTTTACGCGCTATTAAAGAAACCCATGAGCAAGACCGCCCTGATTTTATTGCGATAGACGACTTATATGACCGTGATGCACGAAACCGTATTGATTTAAGCCGCTTAGGCGAATTTATTGACGAGAGTGATCATCAAAACTGGCCAATGATCCTGACCTGTGGCCCAACAGAGTTTGCGGATTCTTTCGAAGAAGATGCGACTTATCGCGGTTTCAATCTGAATTGCTACCAGATTACACCTATTGCGGCTCAAGAGGCTGAAGAAATAGAGGCTTGGTATCAACAACGTACTTGCAAGCCTGCACAAAGAGGTACTGCATTTACTCAGGCGGCAGAAGAAGATAATGGCCTGTTTATCTCATTAGCAGTAGAACTTGCACATGGTGATCTCAAAACCTTTGCGCAACGCTTTGCTCGGCGGGTTCAACTCAACGATTTAAACAAAGCGCTATTGCTACCCTTGGCGCTAAACAGGCTGTATCTGCGTGCGCCCTACGATTGGCTGGCGAGAGAGGATCGTGAAAAGCTTGCCACACTCAATCATGAAGGCGATTTTAATTTACTGGAAACTGCCGATGAAGGACAAATCGTTCGCCTTACGCATCCGCATCTGGCAAATGCCTTGTACCTTGCTCTTCGCAAACCAGCCAACAATGAAGCCTACAAAAACGATCTAGTCGATACCTTCCATCGCGCTTTAACTGAACAAAACGCTAACTTGGTGTCCCAACTACTGCGCTTGTTCTCAGGACGCGAACAGGGTATGGCGATAGATAGATTAAGCATCGTGAAACTTCCTGACTTAGCGCTGAAATGTGCCAAGCACTGGCACGAACTCCCACCCGTGGCATCTGATGCAGATAGTTTGGCTGATATGGCAACCAGCTGGGCCTGCTGGGCAACAACTGCACCGAACATTACAAGCACAATGGAAACAAAGGTGTTGTCTACTGCGCTCAATTCTTTGGAAGATGCTCATAAAGTATGGCCAATCTGTTGGCAGCATCTTGCAAAGCATTATCCTAAAAATGAAGAACTATTTTCCTGGGCCGTTACACACTTATCTAATCCTTTGTTCATAAGTCATCCCACTTGGTCTTTTGTATGGGAGCACTGTCTGCAACATGATCCCAATCACTCTGAGATTTGGCACAACATGGGACTGGAATGGTTGCAATGTTCCCTGCGTCGCCCTGATTGGCATATTGTTTGGCAAAAACTCTTGCCAAAAAATAGCGAGCCTGATTGGGAACAAGATCCAATTTTGATTTTGGGACGGCGCCGCTTGCGTGCAGAAAAGGATGGTCCCGTTTGGGCTTATGTGATGCAAGAACTTCTTCGGTTGGCTGCACCTAATAGTCTAACCTCAATTGAATTGGTCAACCTTGCACACACCTGGCTGGCAGGGCGTGAAGACCGCATCGAGTGGAATTATATCTGGCAAGCCTTATTGGCGCAGCGAGATGCCCTGCCAGAGAGCTTGCCGCTGAGCGAATTGCTTCAGCGTGGCGCAACATGGCTGACTGGGCGTGAAGACCGCGCCGACTGGGCGCATGTCTGGCAAGATCTAGTGGAGCTGCGGAACGCACTGCCAGAGAGCTTGCCGCTGAGCGAGTTGCTTCAGCGTGGGGCAGCATGGCTGAGTGGGCGTGAAGACCGCATGGAGTGGAATTATATCTGGAAAGCCTTATTAGCGCAGCGAGATGCCCTGCCAGAGAGCTTGCCGCTGAGCGAATTGCTTCAGCGTGGCGCAACCTGGCTGACAGGACGTGAAGACCGCGCCGAGTGGTCGCATGTCTGGCAAGCCTTATTAGCGCAGCGAGGTGCCCTGCCAGAGAGCTTGCCACTGAGCGAATTGCTTCAGCGTGGCGCAACATGGTTGACTGGACGTGAAGACCGCGCCGAGTGGTCGCATGTCTGGCAAGCCTTTTTAGCGCAGCGAGATGCCCTTCTAGAGAGCTTGCCACTGAGCGAATTGCTTCAGCGTGGGGCAACATGGCTGACGGGGCGTGAAGACCGCGCCGACTGGGCGCATGTCTGGCAAGATCTACTGGAGCAGCGAGATGCCCTGCCAGAGAGCTTGCCACTGAGCGAATTGCTTCATCGTGGCGCAACATGGTTGACTGGACGTGAAGACCGCGCCGACTGGGCGCATGTCTGGCAAGATCTAGTGGAGCTGCGGGGCGCACTGCCAGAGAGCTTGCCGCTGAGTGAATTGCTTCAGCGTGGCGTAATATGGCTGACTGAGCGTGAAGATCGCGCCGAAGAATGGGGCTTTGTTTGTGAGAGGTTGCTAGAGCAGCAGTATCAAGATAGGAATTTTTTTGAGATTGCAGCAAATTGGCTGACTCAGGCCAGTGAAAAACCAGAGTGGCCTATTCTCGCAGCAAAATTCATTGTGGCAGCACCTCACCATGTTGGATCAAAAAAGTTTGCAGTGGCTTTGGCTGAGCGAATCAAAATGAAACCGAACAATACGCATTGGTTTAAAACACAGAACTTGGTGGCTAACTTAATCACGTCGGAAACTTTGCCACCAGAGGTTAAAGACTGGTTGCAAGTATTATATGCGCGTAGAAATCTCCCTGCATGGGCTGAAGTACGCCGAAGCTTTAATGAAGGGCTTCCGATTAAAGGACGCGTAATTCGCCATCAAGGTTCAAACGCCCATAGCATTGAGTTAGAAAACGGCTTGCTTGCTCGCTATTTAATCTCTCGAAATGACCGTAGGCTCACTAAAAGTGACACCTGTGATTTTTTTGTGCAACAGATCAACCCTGATAAAGATTCTATTCAAGTGGGGCTTAATAAAACTCTTCAGCTTAAAATCGGAGCGAAATACGATGGACTTGTTCGTGAATACAAGGAGTACGGGGTTTTTGTAATGATAGACGGACAACCGGGATTGCTTCATCGAAGTCAGTACTCTAACTTGCTCGGCCTTGCTAAAAAATTCCCTACTGGCAGTCAGATTTGTGTTGAAATTGTGGCATTTTCCGATAAAGGACTACAGTTGCGATATGCAGGCCCGGAGATAGAGGCTGAGGTTAAGGCAGAAGCCATCACCATTGGTCAAGTCTATAAAGCTTGTATTAACGGAATACAAGAATACGGCCTATTTCTTCAGATTGGCGTACATAGTGGGCTGCTCCATCGTACTCGATTGCCACCCAATACAGATATCTTGCGTCAATATGCTAAAGGCCGACAACTGGATGTCCAAGTAGTCGAAATAAAGGACGATGGCAAGCTTGTGTTCAAACTAGCAGAGCAATAGCGTCTAAAAGAGCTTATACAAGGTTTGGTGCTGTAATATTCCTTTGAAGTTGAACTCGCTCTACTCCTTAAGAAATGTAATAGGCAGAAATTTAATTGGCCACCCACTGTTAATTATGTTGGTGTGCAGATATAACCATTTAATTTTCATAGTGTTACTATGGTTGTAACCATATAAACCAACAGATTACGCTGATGCTCGAAAGGTAAACCATGGTGATTGGCGAGACGACCGTCCGCTCCATGGACGGACTTGAACAACATCCGTGTTTAACTGCCAGTTCGCCATCCATGGCTCTCGTTCATAAGCTTAGAAACCCTAGATTTCTATTCACCGTATCGTCGAGCCAGCACCATGGCTGGCCTCACTCTGAACAATATCTATGTTTAACTGCCTCTTCGCCTTCCGTAACTCTCGTTTATCAACTTAGATTTCACATTGTCGTGAGTGATTACCATCGCAAGCCTGTATAGGCAATTTCAGCAAACGCTAAGGCCAACAGTAATTTAAAAAGTGATCCAAATGGATATAAAAATGGCCGAGGATAAGCTCGGCCATGATTTGTTCGATTAAGCGTAAAACGGGCTGGTTTAATAGAATTTCTTCAGGTAGCTAGCCGCGTATTTTTGCAGTTTTCGGTTCGAACTTGTGGTCGCAATATTCTCAATCACGTCGCGGTAATCTGCATTGCCTGAGCTTGCTAGGGCTTTTGCCATGTTGGCATAGGTATCGATGGCGAGTTTGTCATCGGCCATTAAGCGTGGCGTTTTCAATTCGTTACTGAGTACGGCTAGGATAAAGTCATCGTACTGACGATCATCCATAATGCGTTTAGCCGCCAGTCGCATTAACTCTAAATCATCGCTGCGTAGGGCATTGGCAAAGGCATTATTTTGCTGACTTTGGTCGGCAGCATATTGGCTTTTATCCCCAAGAATTGTATTCCACTTTTTATATTGCGCTAGGTTTTCATTGGCTTGAGATGCGTATTTTTTGAGTTTTTTGTGATAGTTACCATTCATAATGCTGTTGATGGTTTCGCTGTACTTGTCGTTACCCGAGTAGGCTAAGCCTTTGACTAACCAAGCACTATAGTCGATGGCATTTTTTTCAGTCGCTTGGGGTAAAGAGGCAAGCAGTTTAGCTTCGAGCACATCGTAAATTGCAGGATCGGATAAGCCTGCAAGGCTTAACGATTCGATGGCTTGTTTCTGCTTAAATTCGTTGTCGCCCTTAAAGACTTCTTGGTAGGTTTCTACCGTGTATTCTTTGGCAAACAGTGGCGCGGTTAATAAACTGATGCTCAGCAGCATCCCTGCAAACAGTGGTTTCATTGCTATGTCCTTATGTGGGTTGTAGGTGTTATCTGGTCCAGC
Organism: Shewanella sp. SP1S2-4; assembly: GCF_031932075.1. Lineage (NCBI taxonomy): Bacteria > Pseudomonadati > Pseudomonadota > Gammaproteobacteria > Alteromonadales > Shewanellaceae > Shewanella > Shewanella sp. SP1S2-4. The sequence goes on along the minus strand of NZ_JAUOET010000009.1, from coordinate 115,689 downwards.
GTTTAAAAATCAGCGAGGTATTAATGCCGCCAAAGGCGAAATTATTACTCATGACATAATCTGTGTCGATCGGGCGCAGTTCGTTACGGATATAGTCCAAATCGGCGCACTGTGGGTCGATATTCTCAAGATTGAGTGTTGGCGCAAACCAGCCCGCATTCATCATCTCAATACTCACCCAAGCTTCTAACGCACCGCATGCACCTAAGGTGTGGCCTGTGTAGCTTTTAAGGGATGAAATTGGCGTATCTGCGCCAAACACCGCTTGAGTCGCGTGACTCTCGGCAATGTCACCACGGTCGGTTGCTGTGCCGTGGGCGTTCACATAACCTATGGCGCTAGGCTCAAGCTGCGCATCTTTAAGCGCCAATCTGATGGCGATCTCCATGGTCTGGGCATTCGGTTGAGTGACGTGCTGACCGTCGGAATTTGTGCCAAAACCGACTAACTCAGCATAAATTTTTGCACCACGCGCTTTGGCGTGTTCTAGCTCTTCGAGCACCAGCGTACAAGCCCCTTCGCCAATGACGAGGCCATCGCGATCTGCATCAAAGGGGCGCGGCGTGAGTTCGGGCGTCGAGTTTTTAGTGCTGGTGGCAAACAGGGTATCGAACACCACAGCTTCGGTGGGGCAGAGTTCTTCGCCGCCGCCCGCCAACATTAAGGTTTGCTGACCGTATTTGATAGCTTCATAGGCATAACCTATGCCTTGGCTACCCGAAGTGCACGCGCTGCTGGTGGTGTGAATTCGGCCCTTTAAGCCGAAGAAGACGCCGACGTTCACCGCTGTGGTGTGTGCCATCATGCGGATATAACTCGTTGCGGTGACGCCCGACATATCGCCCGTTTTCAGCATATCGCCAAAGGCGGTAATAGGATCGGTACTGCCCGTGGATGAACCATAGGCAATGCCCATTTCACCTGAGGACACGATAGGGTCATCCAACAACCCCGCATCAATTAAAGCCAGTTCACTGGCGCAGGTCGCCATGATAGAAACCCGACCCATAGAACGAATTTTCTTGCGCGAATAATGGCTTGGCACTTCAAAGTCAGTAATGGGCGCGGCTAAACGGGTGTTGAGTCCGTCGTATCTATCCCAGTCACTCATAGTGACGACGCAGTTTTTCTGCGCCTTAAGGCTCGCCGCAATGGTCGGCCAATCATGGCCTAGGGCGGTAATACCACCAACACCTGTGATGACCACTCGTTTACCCAAGCGTGTTTGATTTGTCGCCTCGCTCATTTAGATCATGCCTCCATTGACCGATATCACTTGGCGAGTGATATAGGCGGCATCGTCAGACATTAAAAATGCGGCTAAGGCTGCGATTTCATTGGGTTTACCCATACGGCGCATTGGCACTAATTGCTCGACCATGTCCTTAGGAATATCGGCCACCATGTCGGTTTCTATCAAGCCGGGGGCGATACAGTTGACGGTGATTTTGCGTTTTGCCAGCTCTAATGACAATGCCTTAGTCGCACCGATAATACCCGCTTTTGAGGCGCTGTAATTGACTTGGCCACGGTTGCCCGCAATCCCAGAAACAGAGGCTAAGGTAATGATACGCCCGCCTTTGCGGCCTTGTACCATAGGCATCACGCAGGGGTGGATCACATTATAAAAGCCGTCTAAGTTAGTGTGGATCACGCTGTCCCATTCGCTTTCTGTCATAGCGGGAAAGGCGGTGTCGCGGTTGATGCCAGCATTGAGGATCACGCCGTAATAGGCGCCATTAGCCTCGATGTCGGCTTCGATGGCGGCTTTAACGGCCGCGCGTTCAGCAACATCAAATTTCAGCAGGCTCACATTGACGCCAAGCGCGCGGATTTGCGTGGCAGTGTCATCGGCCGCTGCTTGGTTGCTGTGGTAATGCAGTGCGATATCTAAGCCTGCAGCGGCAAGTTTTAGGGCGATGGCTTTGCCAATGCCGCGGCTCGAACCTGTGACTAATACTCTGTTATTCATCTGTTTTCTCCACCCCATTTTATCTTTAGGAGTCGGTATGGGGCTGCATGTATTTATGGTAAAAAGCTGTTTGCTACGGCGCTTAATCTAACGCTTTTATCGACAGGCTAATTCAGTTTGCTGTGATTACTTGGTCTCAGCATGGTCTCAGCATTGCCTCGATATTTGTGTCTAAGTTAGTGCCCAAGACTTCTATTGGCTAGGTCTTGGTTGCCAGCAAGGTAGGCTTGCGTGTCCTGAGGTTGGAACACGTTCACATTGGCTGTAGCCACTAAGATTTTTTCTTGATCGCTTCCGGCCTCGGGCAGCAGATAGATCTGGCAGTCAAATACTGCTAACCCCGACTCCTCTTGATAGAGGCGGCTGACTTGGGTGCGATAGGTGCGGCCGAGTTCATATTGCTTGGCATGGAGCGCTAATTTACGCGAGCCCAATAGAAAACCCACGCGGATTTTATCATTGCGTAGCTTAGCTTCTACTCCGGCCAGTGCAGCAATACTTTGGGCCATATATTCGATGCCGACATAATTGGGTACGGCTTGATGTTTATCATCAAAATAAGGGCTCTGGGTTGTGATAGTGACTTCGGTCTCTAGGTTATCACGGCGATAGCCAATGACTTTATCGAGCAAAATCATTGGTGCCCTATGGGGAATAAAGTCGGCAATATCTTGTTCGGCAAAGGGTTGGTTAATTTTAAGTAACTGCATGGTACTAGGCCTCGTTACGGCAAAAAATCAGGCTGGCATTGCTGCCGCCAAAGGCGAAGGAATTACTCATCACATAGTTAAGTGCGCCTTTGGCGGCGACTCGATGGCGTTCGACTAAGGCTATGGACGGATCCTGTGGATCGACTTGTCCGTCCCATTGATGGGGCGGCAGGGCTTGGTCGCGATTATGTGCCGAAAGCAATAAATAGCAGAAGGCAGCTTCAATCGCGCCAGCTGCACCTAAGGTATGGCCGACTAAGGGTTTGGTCGAGCTACAGGGCGGCGTGTTGGCGCCAAATACTTCAACCACAGCGCGGCTTTCCATCGCATCATTTTTGGGTGTGGCTGTGCCGTGCAAGTTAATGTAACTGATGTCTTGTGCTGCAATGTTTGCATCCTGCAACGCCGCTTGCATGGCGGTGATGGCGCCTGCACCTTCGGGATGTGGCGCCGAAATATGATGGGCGTCGCTCGACTCGCCAATACCCGCGAGCATCACATCGGACTCGCCCGCCGTTAGCACGAAAAGTGCTGCGCCTTCGCCGATATTGATGCCATCACGGTTGATGCTAAAAGGATTGCAGTGGCCTTTGGACACAGATTCCAAAGCATTAAAACCATTAACTGTGAGTTGGCACAAACTGTCGACACCGCCAACAATCACCATGTCGCAGAGGTTAGCGCTGAGTAAACGTTTGGCACTGGCAAAGACTTTGGCGCTGGAGGAGCAGGCGGTTGAAATCGTGTAGCAAGGGCCATCTAGCTCAAAATATTGGCGCAAAAAGTCGCTAGTGCTGCCGAGTTCCTGCTGGAAATAGTGGTAATCCGCCGGAAAGTGGCCGTGTTGATTGCGATAGCTTAGGGCCGCTTCACCTTTAGATATGCCAGAGGTGCTGGTGCCTAACACAACGCCAATGCGGGCATGACCCAAATCCCGTTTCGCTTGTTCAACTGTGGCGGCAATTTGCAGTGCGGCGCACAGCAGTAACTGGTTATTGCGGCAATCGAACTGGATGAGCTTTGCAGGAATGCTTGGTAGCGCAGCCGTCACGGGTGCAACTAAGGTTGGGTGCTCGAACAGGAGTGTGTCACTGCGCTGCATCGCGCTGGTATCGCCTGCGATCAGGCGGTCTAAAACCTGCTGGGGATCTTGCCCTAGCGGGGTACACAGTCCAATTTGTGTAATGGCGACTCTGTTCATCATAGCGTATCGTTTTTTTACCATGGCACAGTGAAGTGCGGGTGTTAAAAGGTTAAATAGGTTCGATTTCTAGCTCAAACTTGGCCTGCGGCATAGTTAAGCTGATGTGGGCTTGCCATAGGGCATCGCCGACATTTTGTTGATAACGGATTTGCACCACATGGGTTTGCAGGGCGCTTTTACTGATCAAGGTATCTTGGCTATAGATCTGGCGACAGGGGATTGTATTCATTCGGGTATCGACAAGCGTGTCGCTCTTATTTCCCTCAACCGTATCGCAAAGACCAGTCACTAAATGACCACCTTCCAAATGGGCGCGAATACTCTGCTCAGGCCAATAGATCAGTTGCATCATCGCCATTAAATACTCGGCTTTAAAATTGTCGCCCAGCAGCACACTTTGCTCACTGCTGAGTGTATTCCCATCATAAACCAAGGTAAACAACGCCTGTCCGAGTGGCGCTAAACCCACGAGCGTCATGCGCTCGCCCTCTAACTCCAATTGAGTGAGCAGTTCGTGGGACTCTTTCCCCACTTTAATACTGACTTTTTGGCTAAAGGACTGGGGAGAAGATACGCCTGTGTTGCTGTCGGTTTGCTGACTCGCCATGATGGCGGGCTTAGTTGTAGGCTCAGTCGTGGACTTTATCCTTGGCTGAGTCAACGGCTTATCGGTCGCGGGAGCAAAGTCATGGGGCAATGGTGCCAAACAATAACGCATATCCTTAGCGAGTCCGACACAGGTCTGCCTGAACAGCAGTTCACTACAGCCCGTTAGCCCAAGGCTTGCGAGCAATAGCGCGGGGATGATTAGCCATTTAGCGTTAAGGTTTAGCAGCATGCGATTAGACCTCTGCGAATGCTGGAGTGGCGGCTGGATTTCGGCACAGTTCGACTATCATATTCAGGCGGCGCTCCGAGTCTTTAACAAAGGGATTATTCGTATCCCAAGCATAGCCCGCCAGAATAGAACAAATCATCTGCTTGATACGCTCGTTCGGTTCTTCATAGAAGATCACATCCTGAAAGCGGCCATCATACCAAGCTTGCACATAGGTGCGGAAGGCATTCACGCCCTGCATCAAAGGCGTTGAGTAATCGGCTTGCCAGTCAACCGCTTCGCCATTGAGTTGTTTCGTTAGGCATTTTGCCGCCATAGACGCCGATTGCATGGCGATAGTCACACCGGAGGAAAACACCGGATCGAGGAACTCGCCCGCATTACCCAATAGCGCGAACTTGTCGGTCGCAAGGCGTGACACATTGGCAGAATAACCTTTGAGCGTGGCGCATTCCTGCACCACTTTCGCATTGGCCAGCAGGGCTTTTAGCCCTGGTTCTTCGTTGACTATGCTCATCAATTGTTGCTCAAGGGAACCTTGTAAACGCTCAAGTAATTGCGGCTCAGCCACCACGCCGAGTGAACAACGGCCATTGCTAAAGGGAATAAGCCAGTACCAAATGTCCTTATGTTCAGGGTGGACGCTGATCAAAATCTTATTACGATCAAAGTTAGCATCGCTGATGTTGTCTTCCACATGGGTAAAGATGGCGCTGCGCGGAGGCAGGCAAGACGGACTTTCTAAGTTGAGCAAGCGGGGTAACACGCGCCCAAACCCGCTGGCATCGAGCACATATTGGGCATTGATTTGATAAAGCTCGCCCTGTTCATTGCGCACTGTTAAGCGTGGGTTCTCGGTTAAATCTATCGCCTCGACTGTTTCGCCGTAGCGGATGTCGACCCCTTGGCTTTGGGCGGTATCGGCTAACAGTTTATCGAAACTGGCGCGCTGCACTTGAAACGTGGTGCCCGGCCCTGGGGTAAATTTATCGGTAAAATCGAAGGTGGTATAAGTGCCATTGCGACGAAAGGCTGCGCCATTTTTATGCTGGAATCCGGCAGCATTGAGCGCATCTAACATGCCCGCTTCTTCAATAAACTGCATGCAGCAGGGCAGTAAACTTTCGCCGATGGAGAAGCGAGGAAAATGCTGTTTCTCTAACACCAGCACGCGCTTGCCTTGCTGGTGCAGCAGGCTAGCGGCGATGGCGCCTGAAGGCCCTGCGCCGATAATGGCCACATCGATATCAAGTGAATTTGGCATAGTTGATAAATCGTGAACGGGTGTAGACATGTAAAGTACGTTCCTTGTAGTCATCAGGACTTTTTAGTCGTTAGAAGCGGATTGTTGGTTAAAGCCTGTGTTGTAGTCAAAATCAACGGCGAAAGTAAAAAGGTAAACCCTATGCCCAGCGACAGGGTTAAGCCAAAGTAGTGAATCGCTTGGGTCTGGCTAAAGGCGAGTAAACCAAAGGCCAATAGGGTCGAGCAGGCGGACATAAACACCGCCATCATCACTGCCTTGCCGTGGTTCTGGGCTGAGGCAAAAAACAAGCTGTAGTCTATGCCAATCCCGAAAACTAAAATGAGCGCCAGTGCATGGAACAGACTCAGTGGCGAGCCCGTTAAGCCTAAAGTTGCGAGCGTGAGCAAGGCCGCAAGGGCTGGCATGGCAACCACAACCGCCGCTTTTTTAATGCCGAAATTCAGGCTAAACAGCAAGAGTGCGATGCCAAGAGCAAGGGCTAACAGCTTTAGGGTTAACAGTCGGTAGTGGCCCATGACGGCGGAGATATCCGCGACTTTATCGATAAGTTGTACGCTTTCATCATGGGCAAAACGCGCCTTAAGGGCATCGATTTGTTGAATGCCGCCAAGGAGGACTATTGCACCATAATCAGCTCCATAATCGGCACCCTGATCTGCTCCATGTTCCGCGCTCACCCCACCATCATTTAGCGCGCCATTGCTGACTGGACTGTTAGCCTCATTCGGCGCGAGCCACAGCGGCGCGAGTTGCTTGCCTGCCCCTAGTGTAAAGAATGCTGCTGGCGTGATGTAAGCTGTTTTCGTGGCCAAATAGGCGGCTTGCAGTTCTGGCTTTAGATTTTCATCCAAACCAAGGCTTGTGAGCACAGTATCTATCTGAGTTTGATAGATTTCGCCCTGTAAGTGGTAAGCCGTGTCTTGTTTTCGATGGCTAGGCAGATAACGACTGAGGCTGACATAGTTGCCTAACTCTTGGTTAGCGATAGCGGCATTGAGCATGGGTGACACTCGCTCAAGCTGCTGCAGCAACGCTTCTTCGCTCGGTGCGCGTACCAATAAGAATTGATTGTCTGTGCCGCCACTGAGTAACTGGCGTAGCTGGTTTTCTGGCTCAGTTACGCTTGCAGGGCTTTGCTGTAAATGACGAATATCGTCATCGACGGTTAACTTTGTTACGCCGCCAAGACACCAGATTAGTATCACCAAAGCAAACATGCCCATGCCTAACGGCGTGGTAAATCGTTTCGATAACTGAATGAGACAGGCAAGGTAAGTCCCCGCGAATGCTAATGGGCGGGAGCCTTCAGGCAAGCGACTGCCCGCGAGCAGCGGGTAGGCGAGAATGAGGGTGAGATAGGCCCCAAGCAGCCCCGCGGCGCAGAAGATGGCGACTTGCTGCATGCCGGGAAACGGTGCTAAACCTATGCCGACATAAGCCAAAGCGCTAGTGATAAAGGCGAGTGTCACCGTTGGGAATATATGCGCCACTGTGGCCTTTGCGCTCCGCTCTGTATCGCTTAAGCGCTCGCAGTAAAAATGAAAACTGTAGTCGATGGCAATGCCAATCAAGCTAGTGCCAAACACTAAGGTGAGTAAATGCAGCTCGCCAAATACGGTTAAGGTAAAAGTCACGGCGAGCAACAGTCCGCTGGAAATGGTGACAATCGCCAACAGTAGCGGCATTACAGAACGAAACGCCAGCCAGACTAAAGCTATTACTCCAAGTAAGGATGCAAGACCAAGGATCGAGATTTCACTCTTAGCCGTTTGTGTTGCCGCAATCGCGTGAAACAGAGCGCCAGCCTTAAGCACATTGATATCGGGATAGCTTTGTTTAACCGCATCCAATCCTTGGGTTAATGCCGTCATCTGCGCTAATTGCGCATTGGGATTAAAAGCGCTTTCTCGCCCCTTTGCCATGACGACAGCGGCAACATTATCGCCTTGATTCGCGAGCAGTATCCCTTGGCTGGCTCTGACTTTTGAACTCGGCGCGAGGGCGAGTAAATTGGCTGGGAATAACAGCAGCGGATCTTGGGCGAGCAAGTTGCTATTGGCGTAACTAAATGCGTTGTAAAGCTGCGCCGTGGCTGCCTCAATCAGACTTTCAATATTTTGGCTGGCTAACGCTTCAGCTTGCGGCTCTGTCAGGAATTTAAATCTGTGGGGAAAATAGAATTGCCCTAGCGCTTCACCGAGCTGTATATCGGCGCTGCGGATATCCGTTAGCGCGCCTTGCTTACCCCTTGCAACAAGGTCGTCTTCAAGCGTTTGCATCAACAGTTTTGCCGCAGCGATTGCTGTGGTTTCGTTCTTGGCGACAAGTGCAATATAGACTTGGTCGGCGAGCGTCGCTTCTACTTGGTTAAGGGCGCGCTCTGTGAGTTTGTCTTGCTGTAAATGCGGCAGCATGGCGAGGATATTGCTCTGCACCCGTGCGCCGTTTTGCCAGAGTTGCAGCGTCCACAGACTTGCAGACAGCATCAATAGCAACCAAATGGCGAGGCGCCACTTGGGGGGGGATTGCATTAGCGCTTGACTGGCGCGCACGGCGAAGTTGGAGGCCATGGTTAAGGTTTATTCGCCTCGAGCGCTAACGCATACTGCGCTAATTCGGTTTCGCTGAGTGCTCCTTGGGAAAGCGCACTAAAGTCGATGCGGGTCATATCCTGTGGTGTCACATTCGGCGCGGCGCTCAGCAGCACTAGGGATTGCAAGGTATCGCCACCCTCTAACACCATATTGGTGATGGCTTTTTTCATTAAGGGATCTTTGGGCGTCAGGCCTAATTGCCATTGGCTGTTTGGACTCAAGTTCTCTGGGCTTAACTTCTCAGGGCTTAACTTTTCTGTGTTTAACTTGTCTGAGTTGAGGAAGTGCAGTTCGAAGTTTTCGCTTAAACCGGAAATATCCCCGCCGAGCATAGCGCGCACTAGGCTGGGCAATAAATCGCCCATAGCGGCGGCGCTCGCCGAGGCATCGGCCTTGCTGACTTGGACTCGACCTTGGCTATCGCGCTGAATAAGTTGCTTATCTTTTAAAATCAGCAGGGATTCAAAGGGTTTTATCTGTTGCCAGATCAGCCCTTGGGTTTGATCGAAGATAAACTGACCTTGGCTGATTAACGGCTTTTTGAGCACCTTTAACTGCCGAGATTGCACAAAGTGGCCTCGCACCGTTTCGCCCAAGTTAAGTTTTTTGCTCAGGGCGACAAGTTGCGTGGTATCTGCACTTTGGCTAAAGAGTGCTTGATAAGCGCCGGGCGTGGCAAGCTTGTCACTTAAGGCTTCGGCCTTGAGTGGCAGGCTGCTTATCAAAGCAAAAGCTAAGCAGAGAAATAATGCACACTTTGTTGGTACAGGGATCTTCGTCAGCAAGGGGTTCATTAGTCATCCACCTTAGCGAGCAGGGTGGCGATTTTGTCACGGAACACATCTGGGGTAACGAAGCACAATTCTTGGGTGCTCATATCGACCGCCGCTTGAATGGTATAACCCTTAGTGATGCGCGCACCGGTTTCGACATCGCGAATTTGATAATTGATCTTTAAGCGGTTTTCCCACTCGACTAACTCGGCGCGCACTGTGATTTTTTGCTCGAAGGTGCTGGCTTTGACGTACTTAATCTGCAAATCGATAATCGGCCACGCATAGTTAGATGCTTGCATCTGTCGATAGTTATAGCCCAGCTCATCGAGCAGTTTGCAGCGAGCAATCTCGAAATAACGCAGGTAATTGCCATGCCAAGTGATCCCCATGGAATCCACATCGTGGAAGGGAATTTGCATTTCCATATCGATAGTGAGCAATGATTTCATCGGCACACTTCCCATTCGCCCGCTTGGATTTTAGCTATGGTTTGGCGCAGCACGGCTTCAAGCGGCCTATCTTCAATTAAGGTCTCAAAATCACCGCGCACTTGGGCGAGGGTTTTCGCCAATGAAGGTGTGAGCGAGGCTTCGTCCAGTTCATTTTGGGCGATACGCAGGCCAATACCTTGGGTCATGGCGAGCAATGCAGCTGCGGCGACTTGTTCGGTCAATTGCAGCACGCGCATACAGTCGCGGGCGGCGATAGTGCCCATGCTGACTTTGTCTTGGTTGTGGCATTCGGTCGAGCGTGAGAACACACTGGCGGGCATAGTGTGCTTGAGCGCTTCTGCCGTCCAAGCCGACACGCCAATTTGCACCGCTTTAAAACCATGATTAATCGCGCGGCGCGGGCCGGTTGAACCGGATAAGTTAGCAGGTAAGCCATTGTTAAACTTAGGGTCCATCACTAGCGCCATTTGGCGGTCGATAAGATCGGCTAAGTTGGCCACAGTATTTTTCAGTGAATCCATCGCAAAGGCGATATGGCCGCCGTAGAAATGGCCACCGTGGAGAATATGCTCGCCTTCGCCGTCGACAATCGGGTTGTCGTTGGCGCTGTTGACTTCGGTTTCGATAAACTGACGCATAAACGGCAGCGCATCCTGCAACACGCCGATAATGTGCGGTGCGCAGCGGATGGAATATCTGTCCTGCAGACGATCCGAATTACGTGGATGTTCGTGGTGATTCAAATCTTCACGGATCCAAGTGGCGATTTGGTTTTGCCCTGGATGCGGTTTGGCGGCAAATAAGATTTCATCAAAATGGTTCGAGTTGCCTTTTAGGGTTAACGAAGCCATAGCGGTAATGCGACTACTCAAGCGAGCAAGATATTGCGCGCGATCAAAGGCTAAGCAGGCTAAAGCTGTCATCACAGCCGTGCCGTTCATCAGGGCTAAGCCTTCTTTTGGACGCAGAACATGTGGGATGATGTTGAGCTTAGCGTACACATCTTGAGTCGCTTGGCGCTCACCTTGGTAAATCACTTCGCGCTCACCGACTAACACGGCGGCTAAATACGACAAAGGCGTTAAATCACCACTGGCGCCGACCGAACCTTCCTCTGGGATCACTGGCACTATGTTGAGATTCAGCAAGGTTTCGATGCGCTTTAATAGCTCATAGGTCACGCCAGATTTGCCAATGGCTAAGGAGTTTAAACGGCAAGCCATCACAGCGCGGGCCTGCATTATGCTTAAGGTCTCGCCTAAACCGCAGCCGTGGAAGCGGGTTAAATGCAGTGGTAACTCGTGGACCAGATCTAAGCTCACATTGACTGTGCAAGAGTCGCCATAACCTGTGGTTACGCCATAGACCACGCCTTCTTCGTGCAGCAGGCTATCGATAAAGCGCGCACCTTTTTGGATATATTCTTGATAATCCGCATCATCACAGAGCTTGACTGGCGCGCCTTTGGCGACGGCAACCACTTGTTCTAATGTGAGATATTGACGGCCGAACTCAACAGTCTGTAGGTCTGATTGACTCTCGGAGTCGGCTGCTTTGGTGTGGCTCATGAATGCTGTGTCCTGTCTGTCTTATGATCCTGCTCTGGGATCGGCGATGATGCTGAAGTTGTCGGTAACGGATTAGGCTGTACTAAATGCGATGGGGTGCGTTGTAGCTCGCTGTCTTTGCGCCAAAAATCGAAGAAGTTAAACCATTGCAAAGGCTCGCGTCTGGCAAAGTATTCTAAACGTTCGCTGTAGCGGTTCACGGCCTGCTGTAATCTGTCCATTCTGCCCGATCTTGGGCCTTTCAGTGTTTCGGCGAAGCGTTCTAAATGCACCCGATAACGACCTTGTTCCCGCAGGCAAAACATTAAAAACACAGGGCAATCGAGTAAGCCCGCCAAAATAAACGGCCCTTGGGGAAACGCGGCATCTTGGCCCATAAACGGCGCATACATGACGCGGCCTTGGGTATTCGATGAGGTTCTATCACCCGCAATCACCACCAGTTCACCGTCTTCTATCTTTTGCTGCAACAGCATAGACGTAGCAGGATTCAGCTCGGTCACTTGAATAAGATTGAGCGTGCTATCTGGGTTTAACTGTTTGAGCACCTTATTGAAGTTTTCCGCATGGCTAGTTAGCACCATGACGTTCACTTTGACTTTGCGCTGGTGGATTGAAATGGCGCGGCAAAGTTCTAAATTACCAAGGTGCGACACTAATAACACCGCGCCTTTGCCGCTTTCGAGCTGATCGGCCAGCACTTGGCGGTCGGGGAAATCCACTTGGCTCAATTGGATACGATCGCACCAGGCATCGATTCTATCGAGTGCGGCATTGCCAAAGGCTAAAAAGTGATTCAGGCTATCGTGCCAACCTACGGGCTGATTGAGCTTAGGATGTTGCGGCTCAAGTATTTGCACGCGGCGCAGAAAATCTAATGAGGCTTCACGGGTGACTTTGCCTGTGAGGAAAAAATAGCAAATCACCGGATACATAATGGCGCGGCACAACCAATGGCCGCCAAAGCGATAGCTCTCGGCTAACAGTTTGATGCCCCAGTAACTGCCGCGCTCCTTCATGCCAGACCAATGGGTAGCTGAAGTTGATGATGTTGCTGACGAGCAATGGGGAGTTTGTGCGGCTTGTTGCTGCGATTTACGCTGTGATTTACGCTTCAATAGCCAAGGCAGGCGTTTGAGCATGCCGAAAAACAACTTAGTGTGCAGCTTAGTGATGCGCACATTATCGGCCACAGCTTGAAAGTGACTGACGCCGCCTTCGGGATAAATCACCTTAGTCGGTTGGAATAGAATCTCTACCCCTTGCCAGTAAAGTTTAACCAGGATTTCGATATCAAAATCCATTCGCTCCGTTAAGGCTTGCTGGCACAGTAATCGCTCGGTGGCGGCCAGCGGATAAACGCGAAAGCCACACATAGAATCTTGAATATCAAAGCTTAAGGTTTCGACCCATACCCAAAAATGGGTTAAGTAGCGGCCATAAAGCCTGCCCTTAGGTACAGATTCATCGTACTCAGGCTTACCCGAAATCAGCGCATCGGGTTTAGCTTGTGCCCTTGCTAACATAGCCGGAATATCGGCGAGATTATGTTGACCATCGGCATCGACCTGCAGCGCATGACTAAAGCCATCGCGGTAGGCACGGCGCAGCCCTGTCATCACAGCGGCGCCCTTACCACGATTGTACGGATGCAGCAGTAAAGTCACCCAAGGATAGGTTTGGGCTAAGGATTGCAGTAGATAACGGGTTTCGTCATTGCTGCCATCATCAATCAAATAACAGTGCAGATTAAATTGGGCGAGATCGGCCAAGGTCTGGGCAATCGCGGCGCTGTGATTGTAATTGGGGATCACTAAGGCGAGTTTGATTGGCGCCGACTCAACAAGGTCGCTGGGAGGCGTTAGCACGTACTTGCCTCATCGCCATTGTTGGCAGCAGATTTGCTGTTAACGGGCGTGCTATCAAAGGCGATACGGCCTGAAGCGTAACGGTTTTCACCATCATTATAGGCGAAGGTGAGTTTTGCCTTAGCTGCATTATTGCTAATGCTTAAGGTGACTTCTTGGCCCGGCAATATGAGTTGCTGAAACTTAAGCACTTCTAAGTTAGCGACCGCCTCTGAATAACCGAAATGTTGGCAGCCTAAACGCACCGCCCAATCTAATTGCGTCACGCCCGGCAACACGGCTTGTTCGGGGAAATGGCCGTTAAAATATTCAAGGTCGGCCGCCACTAACAGACGTAATTCAATGTTATCAATGCCGATATCGGAATGCAGGATCGGCGGTAAACTCGATTTAATCATGATCAAATAACTCGACTAACTGGGCAGTGACACGCTTACCCTGAGTGTTAAGCGGTAAAATATCCGGATAACGCCAGCGGCGTGGCAGCGTGACGCGCTCAAATTGGGTCAGTAAATGTGCTTTTAGGGCATTGTTAATACTGAGTTTACCTTGTTCTTGCAGTACGTTTTTACCGAGTTCAGACAGGGTTACAACCGCACCCAGTTGGGATTTAAACTGTGGTAGCACTACCAGAGCGGCTTGCTCAACGTAGGCGTGGCTGCACATGAGGGTTTCCATTTGCGCGAGCGACAGGCGCTTCTCTTCAATCTTAACGATGCGATCGAGTCGGCCTTTGAGCCTAAACTGGCCATTCTCGGTTGGTTCGATTTTATCTTCGCAGCGTAGCCATTCATCGTCGGCCAAATAGGGCGATTTCAGCAGCAGGGCGCCGTCGGTCGGATCTTGATCTATTGAGATGCGGTCAAACACTTGCCAAGGTTCATCGGCCTCATGCTGACGGCGATAGGCGATGCCGCCCGTTTCTGTGCTACCAAAGATTTCGATGGGCAGATGACCATAGCACTGGTTGACGCCCTTGGCTGCGGCAAAACTTAATGGCCCGCCAGAGCTAAATACTAAGCTCGGTGAGCGCAGTTGCCGCTCGTGCTCTAGCGCTTTAGGCAGGCGCGATAACTGGGCTGGGCTACTGATCAAACACAGGTTTGGCAGTAAGGCAGTGTAATAACTTAAGGTTTCAGGGTATTCAATCTGCTCGCTTAAAAACGGTCGACTGGCGGCGAGCGGCCACAAAATCTTGAATAACAGACCGTAAATATGCTGGTGGGAAACCGTGGATACTACGCTGCAATGGGGCAAATGCTCGGCAAAAGTATGTTCGAGCACAGACACTTCGACATCTAACTGTTCAAGTGTTTTACGGATCGCCTTAGGTTCGCCGCTGCTGCCAGAGGTAAAGAGCACTAACTCACCGATAGCCTCGCTCGCGGGCCAAGGTTTGTTGGGCAGGCTCAGTTCCTTTTTCAGCAACACAAAAGCTTGGCATTCGCACAAAGGCTTGTCTGACAAGATGCCATCAAACTGGTGCGTTAACTCGCTCAAGGTGCCGGTTTGGGTGTTGGGAGGCAGGATAATTTCTTTGCCCGCTAACAGCGCAGCACATAATCCGACGGCAAACAGATCGCTGGTATCACTCGCGAGCAGCCATTTTTTCTCGGGCGCGGCGAGCAGTTGCTCGTAAAAATACGCCACCTGATTGGTAAATAATGCACCTGTGACTATGTCGTGGTGATTAAAGCTGATCAGTTGTTGGGCAAAGGGCCCTTGGGTTAACCAGTTTTTGAGTAGCTGTGTCATGTTTTCTTCAACCAAAAGCTGCGATATAACCACTCCCCACCGAGGAGCAGTCCCATGAGTACGTATGCAATCAAACCGTTATACAAGGTCCAGGTTGCTAAGCTAGTAAAGCCAGCGGTATAAGCCGCCATCGAGCCATTTAAGATAAATAAGCCGCACCAAAGTAGGGTGACTTTTTTAAGATACGGAATGGCTTCATCCGGTAAATCGGGTTCTTTCAAGCGGGCTAAACGCTCGATCATGCATGGGCCAGTGTGCAGTGAATAACTGAACAGAGCCAGCATAGTCAGATTTATTACCACAGGGTAATACAAAAGCCAGTCGCTGCGCTTGGCAAGATAACTGCCTGCCGTAAGCGCAATCCCCACCAACAGGGGCAATACTAACGTCTTAACCTTTTGCTTTTGTAGCATTAACCGCACAATCAGCAATAAACACAGCACGAGCGCTATGGTGCCAGCAGGCAAATAATTCAGCCCGAAATACACGGCAACCGGATAGGCCAGCAATGTGAGGGCGGTTAAGACTTGTAGCAAGGCGCGCATCAGTCTTTAACTAAACCTTCGATGGCATTCACCACATCGTTGACTGTGCGAACGGATTTAAATTCATCGGGTTGGATCTTTTTACCTGTCATTTGTTGCAGCTTTATCACTAAGTCGACGGCATCAATACTGTCGAGATCGAGCTCTTCATACAGGTTGGCTTCAGGCGTAATTGCCTCAGCCTCAATTTCGAATTCGTCCACTAAAATAGTGGTCAGCATGGCGAGGATTTGTTCACGATTTTGCATATTCCTCTCCTATGGACGCTGGGATTCGATAAAGCTAGCTAAGCTGGCAACACTGTGGAAATGGGCCTTAGTGGCATCCGAGTTCGCTT
Source organism: Shewanella sp. SP1S2-4 (assembly GCF_031932075.1). NCBI lineage: Bacteria > Pseudomonadati > Pseudomonadota > Gammaproteobacteria > Alteromonadales > Shewanellaceae > Shewanella > Shewanella sp. SP1S2-4. Next base: position 99,803 of record NZ_JAUOET010000009.1, on the reverse strand, counting down.
CGATTTTAACATCAAATTTTTTCTTGATGGCTAAGCCGAGTTCGAGGGCGTCGATAGAATCTAAGCCTAGACCTTCGCCAAAGAGCGGCGCATCGGTTTCAATATCATCAATACTGACGTCTTCAAGATCGAGACAGTCGATGATTAACTGCTTTATTTCATTGTTTAAGTTCATAATTATTTTCGAGTTGTTGTTTATAGTAGTGTTCAAGATCCCGCGTCAGCTGCCGGGCCATTTTTGCATGCTCACCTAAAGCCGCTTGGTACTTTTGGTAAGAAACTGTTGCGCCGATTTCAACGGCCATCCCCATGGTTTGCCTTGGGATCTCATACCAAGGTTGCTCCTTTGTCAAACCACGGACATTGGTACGCAGCATCACAGGTAAAATATCTGCTTCGGCCCTTAAGGCAATGTTGGCGGCGCCGCGGGCAAAGTCGTTAATGGTCGCGCCGACAACCGTGCGTGTGCCCTCGGGGAAGATAATTAAATTGGTGCCCCTCGCGAGCACTTCGCGGCAATCCTCTAGCATAAGTTCGGCGCCGCGATTGGGAATATAACCCGCGCAGGACACGACACCACGCAAAAACGGATTACGCCATAAACCTTGTTTGACTATGCAGCCCGCATTGGGCATGAGGCTTATCAACACGACGACATCCACTAAGCTGGGATGATTGGCGATAACGATAACGCCTTTTGCGTCGTGTAATTGTTGTGCTCTGTGGGTGCTAACGTGGATCACGCCCGCCCAAGTGAGCATGGCGACAAAGCCTTTGAACATCAGATGCACGGCCTTTTGGACTCGAATAATCCGCGCCTCGGGTGTGCCTGGCCAAAAACGCAGCAAAGGCAAAATGGTCAAGGAGCTTAATAAGCCGCCTAAGCCAAAGGCGATATAACAACTCACGCCACCGAGCCAACGTGGCACATAATTCAGCCCTGCGCGGCGAGTTTCCGGCGGGGTATAAGCGGCATTGTGCATTGAATCTTCATGGCTATTGGTAGCGTCATGGCTGTGGGTTGTATCAAACATGCTCTAGCTTCCAATGCCATTGGGATAAGCAGCCTGAAATATTTTGCGTTGTCGCTAGGGCGTGGATAAAAGCGCCATAGGTCAAAGGGTTTAATGCTGTCGACTCACAGATGCGGCTGACAGTGAGCTTGACTGAAGCGGGCGCATCGAAGGGCGCGAGCTGTAAGCCGAGGGCCAAAGGCAATTCAAATTCTTGGGTAAACTCATCGTACACAGGTGGCACAGGATCATCACCGAACACTAACAGCAAGGGTTCTGGCGATTGGTGTAATTGGGCGAAGGCTTCAACCATAGCTTGTGATAGGGTTTCGGTACCTGCTGCAACTGAGGTCGATGGCGCGGTATTGGCTGCCACTATGCCAAAAATGCCACTAGCGGTATTGTGTACCGACTGACTAAAACCTAAGGGCGATAAGGGCTGTTTGGCGATAATGTCTTCGAGCAGTCCTATGGTGCGTTGCAACTCACCATGGCGCGAGGCAAAAATTGAGCGGCAGTTCGCCGGCATATCGCACTGAAAACTCACCTCTAACATCATCTTAGTTAAGCGACTAAAACGGCGGCGCTGCATGGCAGGAAGGTGTTTGAGTGCGGGAGCTGTACTATCAGACTGTGACGTACCGAGATTTAATTCAGCCGAATTCTTGCACCAAGTTTGCCAACTTTGCGGGTGCTGATATTGGGGAGACCAAGCGCCCCAAGAGAGAATGCTGAATGTTAGTTGCACTACTTTGCCTCGACACTAAATTTAAGCTGTCTTAGTTATCCCTAACTAAGTTAGAACATTGATGGATTGTCATACCATAGTGAGGTGTAAACGCGTTTGATGAATGACGCTGGAATGACCTCTACAGCGGGGTCATTCTACACTATGCCCCGCGTTTTTATGAAGCCATTTGCATTGTATGGGTTAATGCAATGGGATCAAGTGCTGCGATTTTCGGCAGTTAGATCGAATTTGTGTAACAAATATCGCAATGGCATTCTCATTCGACAGGCTTTTTTATCCTAGCGATTTACGGTCAAAATGAAAAAGGCGCACCGAGCGCCTTTTGTCTTCACCACGGCAAGGTTTTACTGCGCCAGTTGGTTCTCGAGTTTGCGTAGGGCTACTTTTAGCTTGCGGGTATTTTCTGGCCCCATACGGATCAGCAGTTTTTGCGCGCTGGGTAGTGCCTCTAAGTTAGGGTCAACAAATTGATAGTTAACGCTAATAGAGCTCAGCTCAATCGGATCTTCAATGATAGGCGCCGCGAGCAGTATTTTAATCGCTTGCAGCATTCTGTCGTTGAATTTAGCGTTGCTGTAGCCGAGTTCGGTAAAGGCTTCCTCTAGCATAGGCGTCATTTGCTTATAGGTGACCATTAACGTCTGTTCGTCCATTTTGGCAATCGAGTCAACATAGGCATCGTATCTGTGGAAACCCTCAGGATTTAAATACACTTTGTTGGTGATTTCAGAAACCGAGAAATGCTTCTCTGGGCCTTTGAGTGGACTCACTTTTCGGGTTAATTCGCCCTGAGCTAAGTTATCGACAAACACCACAAATTGGCGCGCGAGATCTTGCTGCACTAATGCAGAACCCAGCACATTGTTATCGATAATGGCGAGGGCTTTTTGTTGTACGAATGCATCACTTTCAGCCAGTGCAGGTACTGGTTCAGCAACCACTTCAGGCTCAGTTACCGCAGGGGCTTCTGTGCTGTTGGTGTTTGTTTCTGTAACGGCAGGCGTCGTCTCAGTGGTTTCTGGTTCTTGCGCACTTTCGAGCGTCATTGGCTCAGATGGCGGTGTTTCAGGCAATACAATTGGCGCGTTAGGGATGAGTTTAGGTGAATCTGAGTCACCGCTGTAGTAATAATATCCTCCGGCAGAAAGTAGCACGACGAGCACTATCGCAAAAAGCGCAAAGCGATTACTGCTAGAAGAAGTCTCTTGAGGTGTTATTCTATCATATTGATTAACTTGCATTTTACATCCTTCGCTTGAGTGTCAAGGTAACTTGGTGAATACATGCAGCTAACATTAAAGTGCAAGAGCGGACTATTGGAATACCGCTGGTTCATTTTGCAAGTTTCCATGCGCTTGTCTATAGCGCTTAGCTGAACATAAACAATTTATTTTGAGTATCGAGGCAGATGTCACTCCTCGGCCTTTACCCTTTACTGCCTAAGCCTGCACATAGTGCTGCTTGTGCCCGAGCCAACGTAAGATAATCGCATCGACTTTTTCGGGGGTCTGCGCCATCACATGATTTGCCAGTTTTTGAATATGCGGGATCAAGGCTTGATCGCGCACTAAGTCGGCAATTTTCAGCTCGGCCAGTCCCGTTTGCTTAGTGCCAAGCACTTCACCCGGGCCACGAATTTCTAAATCTTTCTGCGCTATGATGAAACCGTCATTACTTTGTCTGAGTACACTCAGTCTTTGAGTGGCGGTATGGCTCAATGGCGCCTTGTAGAGTAACACACAATGACTTGCGATGGCGCCTCGGCCGACTCGTCCGCGTAGTTGGTGTAATTGCGCTAAGCCTAAACGTTCAGGGTTTTCAATGATCATCAGGCTGGCATTAGGCACGTCTACGCCGACTTCAATCACTGTTGTCGCCACCAGAAGATGAATGATGCCCGCCTTAAAATCGGCCATGATTTGTTGTTTCTCAGCGCTCTTCAACCTGCCATGCACGAGGCCGATATTGAGCTCGGGTAGGGCGAGGCGCAGTTCTTCGGCCGTGTCTTCGGCGGCTTGGCATTCGAGCACTTCGGATTCTTCAATTAGAGTACACACCCAATAGGCCTGACGTTTATCTGTGATGACGGCGTTACGCACCCGTTCAAGCACTTCGTTGCGGCGTGAATCGGCAATCGCCACTGTGGTTACTGGAGTTCGTCCCGGCGGCAATTCATCGATAATAGAAGTGTCGAGATCCGCATAGGCTGTCATCGCTAGCGTGCGCGGGATCGGCGTTGCCGTCATGATCAATTGATGCGGATGGAAACCTTGGCTCACGCCCTTTTCCCGCAGACCTAAGCGTTGGTGTACGCCGAATCTGTGCTGCTCATCTATGATAATTAACGCGAGTTTATTAAAGACCACATGCTGCTGAAAGATGGCATGGGTGCCAATCACCATTTGGGCTGCGCCGGATTCAATATCCGCAAGGGATTGCGCTCTTGCCTTGCCTTTAAGTTTACCCGCTAGCCAACCGACTTTAAGCCCGAGTGGTTCAAACCAAGCGGCAAAGTTAGTTGCATGCTGTTCGGCCAATAGCTCTGTTGGCGCCATCATGGCAACTTGATAACCGTTTTCAATCGCTTGCAGCGCAGCCATCGCCGCGACTAAGGTTTTACCTGAGCCCACATCCCCTTGCACTAAGCGCATCATAGGGTGCGGCTTTTCTAAATCTTTGCCTATATCGGCCACCACTCTTTGCTGGGCGCCCGTGGGCTTAAAAGGTAAAGCGGCAAGGAAGGGATTGAGCAATTGCCCCGTGGCATGCATGGTGACAGCAGCGTCTAAATTACTGCGCTGCCTTAGGCGTAGCATGCTGAGATTATGGGCGAGTAATTCTTCCTGCACGAGTCGCTGCTGTGCTGGGTGTTGGCCTAACTCTAAATCGAACTGAGAGATCCCCGCAGGAGGTCGATGCAGCGTCTGCAGCGCTTGTTTAAGGCTGATGTTGTTTGGTTGCAACTGCGGTGGCAGCAGCTCAGTTAAGCCGCCATCTTCCAGTAATACCAAAGCTTGCTCGGTCAGCTTGAGCCAACTCGCCTGTTTTAAGCCCTCAGTTGTGGGATAAATCGGCGTTAGGGTATCGCTCAGGTGAACATCTTCACCGGGATAGACGACTTTGTATTCTGGATGCACTATCTCGGCTTGGTGACCACCACGGCGCACTTCACCGTAGGCTCGGATCATTAAACCATTTTGCATGGCATTACGCTGGGCGACGGAAAAGTTAAAGAAGCGCAGGCTCAAGCTACCCGTATCGTCCCGCACATTGCAGACCAGCATACGCTTGCGGCCTTGGATGATTTGCGTCGATTGGATTTCAGCTTCTATGGTGCCGTAACTGCCGGGCATAAGGGCGGCAATCGGATAGATTTGGGTTCTGTCTTCGTAGCGCAGGGGTAAGTGAAACAGCAGATCTTGTACTGTTGTGATGCCGAGCTTTGCGAGTTTCTCCGCGACCTTTTTGGCGACGCCTTTGAGGTCGGTGATCGGAACAAGATCCAATTGCTGCAAGTCGTTAGCACTCAATCACTGTGAATTTATACATATATTAACAGAGAATAAGCGTAAGGCAATCTCAAGCAGAATGAGGGACTTATTTGCCAGCCTAGTTAACGTCAGTTTGCGGCCCTTAGGTTTCGGCTAAGGCCGCAAAAATTGTCGATATGAACGAAAGAGTAGTTAACCGTGAGCGTGATTACAGCCAGCCCTTTTGTTTGGCGATGCGTGCTGCATCGATTCGGTTGCTAGCATTGAGTTTAGCTATGGCTTCGGAGAGGTAGTTACGCACTGTGCCTTCGGCGATAAAAAGAGTTTCGGCGATGTCGGCGGTGGATTTGCCTTCACTGGCGAGGCGTAGGGCACGGCGCTCTTTATCGTTGAGTGGGTCGACGTCACCAATTGCCATCATGGCCAGTTCAGGATCGATTACCCGTTTACCCGCCATAACTTGTTGAATCGCGTTGACTAAGGTTTCTGAGGGCGCATCTTTTAGTAGAAACCCGCCGACACCGGCTTCGATGGCGCGTTTGATATAGCCCGCGCGGCCGAAGGTAGTAATGACCACAACTTTAGTTTGGCTATGTTGCTCCTTTACCCAAGTTGCCAGCTCAAGGCCTGTGCGCCCGGGCATTTCGATATCTGTTAGCAAGAGATCAAAACTTTGCTGCTTGAGTAGGTTAAGGGCTTCGTCGCCGTCACTCGCTTGGGTGATATTAAAGCCTCCCGCAAGCGTGAGGAGTGCTGCGAGTGCGCCACGCACCATGGCTTGATCTTCCGCCAATAAAATCTTCATTAATCTGTTGCTCCCTGCAAAGGTAAACTGACGGTAAATGCATATCCTTGTTCGAGATTATAGCTCAAGCTGCCACCTAAAATGTCGAGACGTTCGCGTATGCCAGTGAGGCCATTGCCTTCGGCGATAGGTTTACTTGTGCCATTATCTTTGACTTCAAGGATTAGTCGATCTGGCTGTTGAATAAAGTCGATAATACATTGACTTGCGCCGCTATGGCGTAAAATATTATTCACCAGTTCAGTGACAATTAACCCTAGCTGACTCTCCATTCTGGCAGGTAATTTGGGGATACTGCCTGTTAGCTCGACACTGATCCCTTTTTCCCTCAATAGTTTACACAGTTGTGTCACGCTATCCGCGAGTCCTTTATGTTTGTAATCCGATACAGTATGGCGAATTTGGCTGAGGCTCTCGCGGGCGATTTGACCGAGTTCATTAAGCTGGGTAGTGGCCAGTTGGTATTCCTGTTTTTCCAGCAGTTTTTCGGCCAGTTCCGCCTTAAGCGCAATCGAAGATAAGCTGTGGCCCATAATGTCGTGTAGATCGCGCGCGATACGCTCACGCTCAAGCATAGTGGCCAAGGTGGTAATTTCTTGGGCACTTTGCTGTTCTTTTAATTTATGTTGATGACGCCTGCGTTCGGCTACGCCAAACATGCCTACACCGAGCACTAATCCTGAGCCATAAAGCGGAAAGTAGTAACTGTTAAAGTCGTAAATCTCATTGAGGGCAAACAACAGGCCGATTAAGGTGGCAATAGCCAACAGACAGGTTCTGAGAGGATAAAAAAAGCCAATGAAAAAAGCGGCAAAGGTGAATAACGAGATAGATCCCGGGTTGATTGGGGTGATTGCTGTGGCGATGGCCACCATCATCAGAATGGGGCGATAGGCGCTATTCTGATTGCACTTATAGGCCCAAAAATAACTGGCAATAAAAGGAATGAGCACGGCAAAGCTAAGTGCGATTTTCCATGCTGGATACGCATTGATGGCAAGCGGAATAAGATAAAACACTAAGTTTATCAAATACACCCAAGCGAGTTTTCGTTCGAGCTGAAGATGCGTGCTTATCATAATGCCTCTATGAAACTGTGTTGATTGTTAATCGTTAATCATTGAATGCCCGAAGGTGGCATCTGTGTTGATTTATTCTGTTTAGGGATTGGCGCTGGGGTCAGCGCCATCAGTCCCTGTTAACAATGGGATCTAGTTTGCACTTAATTGCTGATTTTGTTGAAGCAAAAATTTTGCCCAACCGTAATCTGCTTGCACTTTGATGGCTTGATGCCAATCTTCAATCGCGCCTTGGGTATCGCCTAATTCCTGTTTAGCGAGTCCGCGCCAGGTATAAGCTTCGGCTTCGCCCCAACAAATGTCGTCGCAAGGTTGGGCGAATCTTTCTATGGCGGTAGTGGCGAGCGTCTTAGCATTTTGCATGCTGCCGCCAAACATAGCTGGGGTGTTATAGGCGGCGATGGCTTTCACCAATGCGACCCGCGGATTGTGAGGTGCTAATTGTTCGGCGTTGGCAATGGCATTGGCTGATTTCATCCCGAGCGTTGCGCCTTTGCTATTGTCTAAAGCGATTTGCATGCCATAAACCGACGATAACAGCGCTAGGGATTCGGCGTCAGCTTGGCTGGTTTCTAAGGCTTCCAGAGCCGTTTGCGCATTGGTCAGAGCACTACTGGCGAGGGCTTTTTGTCCCATGACATTGGCGCTGATGGCTAAGCGATAGTTCGCATAGGCTTTATCGTAATCTTGGGTGCTGGCACTCAGTTGTTGCAACTGCGCTAGGTTCATCGAGTTTGAGGCCGTATCTATGCTGGTGATATTGGCATTAGAGGGCGACGCTGCAAACGCGTGGCTGCTGATAAGCGCTAAGCTTGAGACGATTAATAATGTTTTCATGGTATTTCCTTATTGAGTGAGTTTCCCAGTGCTTGGGTACGGACTCATTATCAGAAATTCGACAGGAGAAATGCAGACACAAAGGTCATGGCTTTCGCATGACAAATGTCATTAGTTGAAGGGTGTTAAACTTGTCTTTTTTTAAAAGTGCGAAACCCAGATAGCAAAACACCGGAGAGGCTCCGGTGTTTCAAGTGGATATTACCGCTGGGTGTTATACCAAAGCTTGAGCGCTCGCTTGGTTAATCAGGTAACCCATATAACCTAAATAGGTCAGTAGCAGCACAGAACCTTCGCGGCGGCCGATACGTAATCCCGTCCATGCAAAAGGCAGAATCACTATGGCTAAGGCTAACATCACCATAAAGTCGAAGGGTTGGAAACCGAGTGACGATACAGGATGCACTATGGCGGTAACGCCTAAAATACCCAAAATATTGAACAGGTTAGAGCCAACAACGTTACCGATAGCGATATCGCTTTGACCTTTTAGTGCCGCAATTACTGAGGTCACTAACTCTGGCATACTGGTGCCAATCGCCACGATCGTTAAGCCGATAATGACTTCACTCACGCCGAAGGTTTTTGCTAAATCGACTGCGCCGTTTACAAACAGAATACCGCCGCCAACTAACATGCTAATGCCGATTAGGATGAACAGGCCAGAAAGCAGTGGGTTATTGGGACCCGCTTCAATTTCTTCCTCATTATTGCTGTTTTTCGAGCTGATATAGCTAAAGGTTAAATATCCAACCAGTAGAGAAAGCAAAACCACACCGTCAATTAGGCTGAGTTCACCGTCTAACAAGAGTCCCCAGAACAGCATAGACGCCAAGATCATCAAAGGGATATCGCGCTTCACTACTTGAGATTGCACTTGGATAGGGCGGATTAAAGCCGTGATCGCTAAGATCAAACCTATGTTGGCAATGTTGGAGCCGATAACGTTACCTAAGGCGATACCACTGTTTCCTGCGAGGGCAGATTTGACACTCACAGCCAGTTCGGGTGCGCTAGTACCAAAGGCAACAATAGTTAAGCCTATGATAAGTGGCGTAATACCTAAGCGTAGGGCGATAGAACTCGCGCCACGGACTAGGGCTTCGGCGCCTAAGGTTAAAATAATAAAACCGCCAATAATCGAGAGTGTAATTAGCATCACGGGACTTTGTTAAACCTATATTGAATGGGAAAGTACAAGGGAATCATCCCTTAGCCGACAGACGCATATGATACGTGGTTTTATCGAAATTTGACAGAATATGTCATAAAAAAGCACGCCGAGGCGTGCTAGATTTGAGCCGATAACCACATTGGCTATCTCTATGTTTTGCCGAGTTATTTCTGCGTTAACTCATCTTCCCAGCGAACTTGAGCGCCACGAATACCATCAACGCGTTCGCTAAACGCTTTTTCAAGCACATGGCGTTTGATCTTCAGCGTCGGCGTTAGCACATCGTTTTCAATCGTCCAAGGATCGCTAACCACGATAATCGCATCCACATGTTCATGTGACTCTAAGTGCGGATTCACGCTATTGAGTGTCGCCTTGAGTGAAGCGCGGACTTCTTCGCGGGCCTGCAAACTAGCGCCTTCGGATAATTGCACTAATGCGATCGGATGCGGCAGGCCAGAGCCAATCACGCAGATCAGTTCAACATGCGGGTCCTGCGCCAATTTACGTTCGATAGGCACGGGCGCGACATATTTTCCCTTGGCGGTTTTGAAGTTGTCCTTCACTCGGCCAGTAATGGTCACGCAACCATCGGCATCAATAGAGCACAAATCGCCAGTGTGGAAGAAACCATCGGCGTCGAAGGCTGCTGCAGTGGCTTCGGGCTGTAGATAATAAGCCGTCATCAACCCTGGACTCTTAAGCAGTAGCTCACCATCTTCACCTTGGCGGATCTGACAATCCTCAACCGGGCGACCCACAGTGCCAATTTTACGGGCATCGAAGGGGTAGTTGATAATCGAGTAGGCGCAGTTTTCTGTCATACCCCAAGCTTCACAGATATTCAGACCAATGCTGTGATACCAGTGGATCAGCGACGGCGGGATCGGCGCAGAGCCAGAGCCGAGTAAACGACAATGGTTCAAACCTAAGCCTTTATGGATTTTGTGCTTCACTAAGCTGCTGATTAACGGGATCTTCAGCAATAGATTCAGTTTACTAACACCAATTTTGTCTATGATGTTTTTTTGGAACAGGCTCCACAAACGCGGCACTGAGAAGAATACCGTCGGTTTTGCCCTTTGCACGTCGGCGACGAAGGAGTCGAGACTCTCGACGAAGGCGACCACGCTGCCGGAATAGAAGGATGAACCTTCAATCGCGACGCGCTCTGTGATGTGCGCTAAAGGCAAATAGGATAACAGTCTGTCATTGCCGTCGGTGCGTAAATCACGCACTACCGCTTGGCAGGTCCAGCCATAGCTAGCGAAGGTTTGAATCGCGCCCTTAGGTTGACCCGTTGAGCCAGAGGTATAGATAAGTGTCATCACTTGTTCAGGCGTCGGTAGCGGGGCATCAACTAGGGGATAACCTAGTTTAAGTAATTGTTCCCATTGATATTGGGCTGGCATTGTATCGTAGGGCATAGCAAGACGTAGCAGCTCGCCGCCGACACCGGCTTCTTGGTCGGCCCAATGGTCGAGCTTGCCGAGGAAAATGGCTTTTGCACCGCTGTGTTGCAGCACATAGCGAATGGTATCTGTGTTGGCCGTTGGGTAAATCGGCACGCTAACATAGCCGCCGTGCATTAACGCGAGGTCGGTGATAAACCATTCGGCGCAGTTTTTAGAGAGTACGGCAATCTTATCACCGCGCTCTAGGCCTAGATGCTGTAAGGCACCGGCCAGTTGCTGCACTTTTTCTTGAACTTCGGCCCAAGTAAAATCAAGGAATTGACCCTTGATAGGTTGGCGTAAATAGACTTGATCCCCCTGAGTCTTAGCCCAGTGCGCCAGCATTTCAATTGGCGTCTTAATCGCTGTATCCATTGGCAATTCCCTGTTCTTTATTGTTATTTTGGCTGCACCCAGTATGGCGAGTTTTGTGAGCCCGCGCAAATAGTTTACAGGATTGTAAAATATGAGAATGGAGCACAAAGCCTACAAGCTGAGTATGAAAATAAGATGAAGAGAATGGCAAGCGGAAACGAGGAGGGGGGCGGCAACAAAAAAGGCGCCGCAGCGCCTCTTTGTTGGTTGAAGTGGAATACCAGAGCTTACAGCTCCATCACGCCATCCATTTCAACTTGAGAATCCTTCGGCAATTGCTTCACGCCGATAGCTGCACGGGCAGGGTAGGGCTGGCTGAAGTAACGGCTCATGATTTCATTCACTTTTGCAAAGTGGCTTAAATCAATCAGGAAGATGTTGAGCTTAACGATATCGTTGATTGAACCGCCAGCAGCAGTACAAACGGCTGTTAGGTTTTCAAATACTTGCACCACTTGCGCTTCAAAATCATCGCTGACAATTTGCATTGTGCTTGGCACAAGCGGAATTTGGCCGGATAAATACACTGTGCTGCCGACTTTGACGGCCTGTGAATAAGTGCCGATGGCCGCAGGGGCGTTTTCGGTCGCTATAATGATTTTTTCTGCCATGACGCTCTCTCTAATGTTGAGTTAATTAACGATTACGGGACGTACGCAGCACTTCGGGCAGTACCCTAATTCGGCGCATCACGTTGGCTAAATGGATCCTGTCTTTCACCGAAATCCGCAGGTTGATCAAATACACGCGGCCATCTCGTTCCTCTGTACTGAGGTTGTGAATGTTCGAGCCTTCGGCGGCAATGATCGAAGTGATCTTCGCCAGTGCGCCTTGGTGGTTAACGATTTCGACCCGCAGGTTGGCTTGGTAATCAACGCCTTCGACATTATCCCATTGCACAGGAATATACTTGTCAGGCTCGCCTTGATAACCACGAATGTTGGCGCAGTTTTCCATGTGCACCACTAAGCCCTTACCTTGGCTCACGTGGGCAATCACGGCATCACCAGGGATGGGGCGGCAACAGTTAGCGAAGGTAACGAGCATGCCTTCGGCGCCACGAATTGGCATCATGTGGCCGTCGCGGCTCTCTTGATTCTCAAGATTATCGCCAATCAAACGCTGGGCGATAACAATACTCATGGCATTGCCAAGACCGATATCGGCGAGCAGCGAATCGAGCGTGGTATGTTTAGTATCGCGGATCACTTTTTCAATCTGCTCAGGCGCAATGCTGTCGAGTTTAGTTTTGCCTAGCGCATGGTTGAGCAGGCGGCGACCGAGTGCAATCGCATCATCACCTTTAAGGCTTTTCAGCACTTGGCGAATTTTAGCGCGGGCCTTACCTGTTACCACAAAGTTCAGCCAAGCGGCATTAGGACGGGCGCCTTTAGCGGTAATGATTTCAACGGTTTGGCCTGAAATTAACGGTTGGCTAAGCGGATACGCTTGGCGGTTAACACGGGCTCCGACGCAAGTATTACCCACGTCCGTATGCACTTCGTAGGCAAAGTCTACCGCGGTGGCATTGACGGGTAATTCCAGAATGCGACCTTCAGGGGTGAACACATAAATCTCTTCAGGGAAGAGTTCAGTCTTCACGTTTTCAACGAATTCGAATGAGGTGCTAGCGCTTTGTTGTAGCTCCAACAAGCTTTGCATCCACTTACGGGCACGCACTTGAGTCGTCGTGCCTTGGCCTGTTTGCGCACCGCCTTTGTAGGCCCAGTGTGCGGCGACCCCTTTGTCGGCCATCTGATCCATATCTTCGGTACGAATTTGGATCTCAACGGGCACGCCGTGTGGACCAAATAAAGAGGTATGGAGTGACTGATAACCGTTGGCTTTAGGGATAGCGATATAATCTTTGAAACGACCGGGACGAGGCTTGTACAGTCCATGCATGGCGCCAAGTACGCGATAACAAGTGTCGATGGAATCGACTATCACCCTAAAGGCGTAAATATCCATCACTTCTTGGAATTGCAGCTCTTTACTCTGCATCTTGTTATAGATGGAGTAGAGGTTTTTCTCGCGGCCTTTAACTTTCCCAGGAATACCAGCATCGTTTAAGCGCGTATAAACAGCGGCTTCAATGCCTTGGATCAATTCTTTGCGATTGCCACGGGCGGCTTTAACGACTTCTTTAAGCACCCGATATCGCATGGGGTAATACGCTTGGAAACCTAAGTCTTCTAACTCTGTCTTGATGTTATGGATACCGAGACGGTTAGCGATGGGCGCGTAGATTTCTAAGGTTTCGCGGGCGATACGGCGACGTTTGTCGGGACGCAGGGCGCCTAAGGTACGCATATTGTGGGTTCTATCGGCAAGCTTGATGAGGATAACGCGGATATCCTGCGTCATCGCCATCATCATTTTACGGAAGTTTTCAGCCTGAGCTTCTTTCTTGTCGCGAAATTTAAGCTTATCGAGTTTTGACACGCCTTCGACGAGCTCGGCCACCGCGACACCGAATAGTTCGGCTAAATCGTCTTTGGTGACATGAGTATCTTCGATAGTGTCGTGGAGCAGTGCTGCCATCAGCGTCTCATGATCAAGACGCATGTCAGCAAGGATGCGGGCAACCGCAACCGGATGAGTAATATAAGGTTCGCCACTCGTGCGCATTTGCCCTTCGTGGGCATCGCGCGCAATCTGGTACGCCTGCTTGAGCAATTCTACCTGTTCGGGTTCTAAGTAACCGGAAGCAGACTCCTTTAGACCTTCAAACAGATACAAGTGGCAGCTCTCCTTTTACCTAAACAGGTGTTTACTCAACAACTCTTATAATGAACGGCCTTCAGCAATGGCTGAAACTGCTGCAATTTCAGCGGCTTCACGTTCACGTACCGTTTGACGCTCATCGGCATCTAAGGTGTGAGCGTTAACTAAACCTAGTTCGATTTCACGCAGGGCGATAACCGTTGGTTTGTCGTTCATCTCTTCAACCATAGGGTCTTTACCCTGCACGGCGATTTGGCGAGCACGACGCGCCGCAACCAAGATCATATCAAAACGGTTGCCGATTTGTTCTACGGCGTCTTCTACAGTTACGCGAGCCATGTGTTGAAACTCCAGTTTATCTAGGGAAAAAATGACGCAAAATTGTACACTATGACAGTTGGCCTGCCAACAGATCGTTAAGCATATCATTTTGCGCGTGGATCTGACTAGCACAGGTTAAGCGCTGACTGCGAATGATGGCACGCAAATCAGCTAACGCAGTGTCAAAATCGTCGTTGACGATAATAAAATCATATTCTTTATAGTGGGACATTTCCGATACGGCTTGTGCCATACGGCTGGCGATCACATCGCTACTGTCTTGTCCACGGCCAGTGAGGCGGTGTTCTAGCTCGGCTTTCGAGGGTGGCAGAATAAACACACCAACGGCATCGGGCATCACAGCTTTAACTTGCTCGGCACCTTGCCAGTCGATATCGAGGAAAACATCGATACCTTGGGTGAGCGTATGCTCAATCACATGGCGCGAGGTACCATAGTAATTGCCGAACACTTCTGCCCATTCAAAAAAGGCATTTTCAGCAATTAACGCTTTGAATTGTTCAACATTAACGAAGTGATAGTGTTGACCATCGACTTCACCTGGGCGTGGCGCGCGGGTGGTATGTGATACCGAAACCTGCATGTCAGCGGGCTTGTCTTTAAGCAAGGCCGAGATCAGCGAGGATTTACCTGCGCCACTTGGCGCCGACACAATAAATAAATTTCCGCGTGCGGTCATGAGCTAAATATCCAATTGGTTAACGCAAGAAGGGCCCAGAAAGCCGAGCATTATACCGATTTTGACCATAGAAATACTAGGGCTTGTAGGCCAGCAATTTAAGCCTATTTTAGATTTACTTCGATATTATGCGCATTTTTATCCGACTAGGGTCGTAGGCACTGACAATTGCGGGTAAATTGGTTACGCTCGTGCGAATAAGGCAATGAGTGTCTTTTTGTATCTCGTTTTTACAACAATAAAGGAAGGGTCGTGCTGTTAAAATCTCTTTTCTGCCTTCACGGGCGTGATTCTCGTCCCCGCTTTGTCGCAATCAGTGTTGGCGTTTACGTCTGTATTGCACTTGCCGCCGCTGCTTTTGGGGCTAATTTCCTGATGTATTTACTGGCATTGTTGGGCTTACCTTTATTAGGGCTCGCCAGTTTGCGTCGTTTGGCCGATGCCGATAAGTCAAAAGGCTTGATTGGCCTATTCCTATTACCCTTATTTATTTTCATCGGGCTGTTAACGGCCGATGTGCATATTGCCTTAATCGGCTTGAGTTTAGTGTTAGCCGCTGGACTGACATTTTGGGGCTGGCGTTTATCTGCGCCAACCATAGTCGATTATCGCTATGGTTATTTCGGCCCTGAGCTGGATGCGCCGACATCGCAAGCTATGCCTAGGCGCCGTGTGGAGCCGACTATCGTTCCAAAGGCGGCTAAAGAAATAGAAACTCCAGACGTTGCCGCAAGACAGGCAGCTAAATCGACCGCCCATATTCAAGCGCAGCCTCAAGTTGAGCGACATGAACCGCATGTTGAGCTGTCGCATGCGCAGGCCATTAGCGCCGCAACGGCCTCTGAGCCAGTGGTGGATTTATCTGCCCATGTTGAACCCATTGCCGCTAAACCAATAGTCGCTGAATCAACGGTCGTAGAATCTACAGTCGCTGAACCTATAGTCGCCTCGACGATAAGCGCAGCGGATGCCGAACTTGAAGCCCAGCGCCAAGATGAACTGCGCTTCGATGCCCTTACTCGGATGACGCAGAATCCTGCCGATTTTGTGGTGCCCGACAGTCATGCGGATTTTCGCCCAGCGAATGCTAGCCGTATTGAGCAGACCAATATTGATTTAGTCGACGTTGATGTCGCCAATGTTGATTTAAAACATGTCGACTTTAACGCCGCCCAATTAGATCCTGCCGAACGCAGTACAGAACCCGGTTGGCGTTTTGCCGCCGAAGAAGATGACGAGCCGGGCAGCTTTAACGATCGAGATCATGCCGAAGAAGTACGTCAACGCCGCGCCGAAGCGAAAGATTCAGGGTCGATGACCGAGCTGTTTCGCGGTTTGTTCGAGTTTTTAGCGCCGCTAAAGCGGTTCTTCGTACTACCTAAGATTAAGCTGCCTAAACTGGAACGCCGTTATTGGCGTCCTGCGGGGATTGGTTGTGGTGTTGTAGTCTTGTTCGCCTTGGTTTGGGGTCTTTGGCCAAATGGTGATGCTGAGACGGGTGATGGCGCTGAAGTGGTCACGGTTAACGCGATTGCGCCCTATGCAGGTGAGCGGGTGACGCTCGCGTTACCTGACGGCTTTTCTGTGGCGCTGGAGGATGACATCTTGATCATGCGTTGGCTCGGTGAGAAAGGTAAAGCGCAAAACCTGTGGTCCTTAGCGACGGCAAAGGGCGATAAAACCTGTAGCCTGTTGTCCTTTAACAATGGCACTGACTATCGCCCTGTGACTGTGGATTTGAAAGCCGACTCAGCTACCGAGGCGCGATTCACCCCACTTGATACCCAAGCCATCATAGTTGACCTTGCGCGCCGTGGCAGTATCAGCCTGTGTGGTTATAAGTTCAGCCTTAAGGGCAGCCAAGCGATATTGGAACAGAATCGCACTTTTGGTGATTACATAGCGCGTTGATTTAGACTGCAAGTTAGGTCGCAGCTTAGGCCTGCAACTTAAGTCGATAAAATTTCTGCTTAAATGCTAGTCACAATTAGAGGGGTAGATTACACTTTTGCTCCTCTTTTTCTCAAACCGCGTTTTAAATGCGCTATGCCTTGGTATTGGGCGCTGCGGTTTGGGGAAACATCTTTAAATTTGAACTGAATATATCAATCCAGCATGAATACAGAATTGACCTTAGTCATTATGGCTGCAGGGCTAGGTAGTCGTTTCGGCGGCGATAAGCAATTGGCAGCGCTCGGTCCCGCTGGCGAACCCATGTTGGTGTTATCTATCATGTCGGCCATTCGCAGTGGCTTTCAGCGTGCTGTGCTGGTGATCCGCCCAGAGTTAGAAACTGAGTTAACTGAGATACTGACACGGTTTTTACCCACCGATTTTGTTTATCATTTTTGCTATCAAGCCTTAACGGATTTACCCGAAGCGGCGCAGCTGGCTGATCTCAGTCACAGGCTAAAACCTTGGGGCACGGCCCATGCTCTTTGGAGTGCGCGCCATCTCGTTAAAGGGCCAATGGCCGTTATCAATGCCGATGATTTTTATGGTGATAGCGCTTTTGTCTCGTTAGCCAAAGGCTTAAGCATGAGACCGACAGAGTGGATGATGGTGGCTTATCCCATAGAACTCACATTGTCGGAGCACGGCGGTGTTAACCGGGGTCTGTGTCAGGTTGAAAATGGTCAGCTTAAATCGGTTGCCGAATGGCTCAATATCGCCGATCAAGGTGGGCAATTGGTGGGGGATGGCCCGCAGGGGCATGCGAGTTTGCCGCCAGCGTCCTTGGTATCTATGACATGCTGGGGCTTCTCCCCAAGCATATTTGATGTTATTAAACGTGAATTAACCGAATTTATTGGGCAACAGGGTCAACAACCTAAGTCTGAATGTTACTTGCCCGCGATAGTACAAGCGGGCATTGAGCAAGGTTTGCCTGTCTATGTCGATGTTGCCTGTGAGCCTTGGCTCGGCGTGACTTATCCGCAGGACACTGTCTGGGTAAAACAAAAATTAACGGAGTTATTGAGTGATTAAACTCATCAGGCAGTCAGTGTTGCCTCATTTTGGTATTGAAGCCGCCGAGGCAAAAATTTCTGCCCTCGGTAATGGCCACATCAATGACACCCTGTTGGTGCGCTGGCCAGCGGGCGAATTAGTATTGCAGCGAATTAATACTGAGGTATTTAAAACGCCCAACGCTTTGGTTAGCAATGCCGATAAAATTAGCCATCATTTATGCGCTAAATCGTTGCAGCAACAATACGGCCTGAAAGTCGTTAGCCCTTGTTTAACCCAAGAGGGTGAATTGGCTATCGATTTAGGCGAACAAGGATTTTGGCGCGCGATCAGTTACTTGCCCCATAGTCTCAGTATTGAAGTGGTTAAGTCGGAACAAGAAGCAGAGATGGCGGCTAAGGCCTTTGGTCACTTTGCTTCAGCCCTGAGTGACTTTGATGCAACTCAGCTCGAAGATGTGATCCCTCAATTTCACCATTTACCGGGACGCATGGCTTTGTTGCAACAGGCCGCCGAACTCGATAGCCAACACCGTTTAGATCTTTGCCGTCATTGGGTCGATTACGCGTTATCTCAGCAGGCATTGCTGGATGAACTCGCGGAAATATCGCCAAAGCTACCGCTGCGAATTTGTCATAACGACACTAAAATCAATAACATGCTTTTCGATAAACGCGACATGTCCAGTATGGCGATTATCGATTTAGATACCTGCATGAAAGGTCATCTGATGTATGACTTCGGCGACATGGTTCGCACTTTCTGCTCACCAGAGGAAGAAGACTCAACGGCCTTGGATAAAGTCGAAGTGCGCCAAGATATCTTCGCCGCGATTTGCCGTGGTTACTTGAGCGAGTTGGGTGATGTCTTAACGGAAGACGAAAAACGCAGTCTGTGGCTTGGCGCGCGGGTGATTTGTTTGATGATAGGCGTGCGTTTTTTAACGGATTATCTTAACGGTGATGTGTATTTCCACATCCACCGCGAAGGCCACAATCTGGACCGCGCCGCCAATCAGTTTACCCTGTACCAAAGCTTGCTCGACCAAGAAACGGTACTTAAAGCCCATTTCTAAGTCAGGATATGGATCTTGGTGATTGCGCCAGTTTATCGATCCAATGCCCTGATAAACAAAACGCCCAAGGCTTTGCTTTGGGCGTTTTGCTTTAATACGATTGCTTTAAGCCCTAGGCAGATGGCATTTCATCCGACATAATCGAGCAATATCCCTTAATATTCTATGGATTTTTGCTTGGTATGGATTCACCTGTGGCGCAGCCGTTAGTCACTTGTTCACGGCGCAGCGAACGTAACTCTTGGTTAAGATGTACCCTGCGTCGCTCGCAGCAGGAAGCGGTTGCCTCGTCTATGATGACGGCGACCAGCGATAACTTCTTCAATGCCTACGCTATTTTTCTCGGTGCTAGCCTAGCGCAGATGGGCTTTGTCACTGGGTTACCTCAGCTTTTTGGCGCTATCTCCCAGCTTTTATCTGTCTGGCTTGCCAGCCATTTCTCCCGCCGAACTTTTATCGTTTTTTGCGCCGCCTTTCAGGCCTGTGTTGTGCTGGCGATGGGCGCGTTAGCCGCTTTTGGCCCTGAACATGCGGTGTGGATCTTTATCGCTTTAGCCGTTGGTTACCATGGCTTTATCAATCTAATTCAACCCCATTGGCGGGCGTGGATGGGCTCTGTTGTTCCCGAACGGCGCCGTGGTACTTTCTTCGCCGCGCGCACTCGGCTCACTATGGGCGCATCTTTGAGTGTGTTCTTTATTGGCGGCGGCATACTCACCTTAACCGACTCGATGCAGATGGCGTGGCTGGGCTTTAGTTTGTTGTTTTCTATCGCGGCGATGGGGCGGTTTGTGTCGGCTTGGTTACTGCTGCAGATGCACGATCCCGATCCGCGCGAGCCCAAACAGCGCGGCGTATTTTTGCAGACCATAGGTCATTTTCGCGAGGCGTGGAAGGATAAAACTTTTCGTCAGTACAGTTTGTTTGTCGCCAGTATGCAGGGCATGGTGGCGATTTCGGCGCCATTTTTTGCCGTTTATATGTTGGAAGGCTTGAAGTTTACTTATCTCGAATTTGTGTTCGCCAGCGTGGCTTCGATAGCGACTCAATTTGTCACCCTGCGATTTTGGGGCCGCTTTAGCGACCAATTCGGCAATCGTTTAGTGATGATCATTACCAGTTGTATGATCCCAAGCTTACCGCTGATGTGGCTATTCTCGGATAACTATCTGTATATCTTAGCTATCCAAGCTTTCTCTGGCTTGGCGTGGAGCGGCTTCACCTTAAGCACGGCAAATTACCTTTATGATATCCGCCCCTTTCGCAGTGACTTTGCGACCTACGCTGCTTTGCAAGCAGCCTTGAGTGCGGCCTGTGTATTTGTTGGCGCGATATTGGGCGGCACGATTGCCTCCCATGCGGCGGAATTTTTAGTCTGGTCGGGTTGGAATAGCGTGTTATCTAGCCCTATCTTCGTGGTGTTTTTAGTCTCGACCGTACTGCGAGCCTTAGTGACACTCTGGTTTATTCCGCGTTCGGTCGAACCTAAAGTGCGTCCAAGGCCGCAGCTACTGCAACTTATTTTCCGTATCCGCGGCTTTAATGCCATTTCGGGCGTGAGCCTCGATTGGCTCACTGTGGTAAAACGCCGCAAGCAATAGGGCGTACAGCTAAAGCGTATAGTCGAAAAACTTACGGCTTTGCGGGCCAGCGCTATTACTGTTCACCTTATTAGGATGCTTATATTCATGCCAAGCCGCGACGTGTGTGCCAGCGTTTAATTTAGGAAAATCCAGTCCATGCTCGCTGGTGTTGACTGGCAGTGGTTGGACGGCTGCCTTTTCCTGACTCGTTCCTTCCTGAGATATCTGGTTCGATGCACTTTTTATTTGAGAGTCCGAGAATGCCCTATCTGTCACTTGGCCTAAGGTTGGGCAATCCGTGGTTAACCCCAAAAATTGCAATAAGCGACTCAAGCTCCCCGCATGGCTTATATCGAGCGAGATAAAATCTTCGCGGCCTTGAAAGTAAGCGAACACTTCGTTTTTATGCCTTTGATAACAATCAACAAGATGTGCCTTGTCTGCGGGATCCGCCACTTTATCGATAGCAAACGTGTGCCGAAAGCTGCGTTTCATAATCGGGTGAAATCGCCCCGATTTGGCTTCTAAATGCGGCAGCATTTTACCTAGCAGCATCTGCATTGAAGGCACCCACTTCACCATCTCACGCTCGAGGTAGACAAATTTGGCCTGCGGAAATAGACCATCAAGCTGCCGATAATCACTAAAACAGGGCACATCAGAAATCGCATCGGCCAACATAAACGCCTGTTTAGTAAAGGCCATGTGCGCCACTTTAAGCCCTTGCTCCAATAACGCCACACTCACACTCGTCGTACCCGTACGCGGTAGGCCTATGATAAAAACCTTCAACTTTTCCTCTCTTGCCTGTTCGCCATTGAGCGTACTCGACTTTGCAGGATTCATCTCAGCTGGCGTAGCAATCTGTGAATGACCAGTGTGCTGCGTATTGGCGGCATAATCTGCATTGCCAATATGTTGTGCATTAGCAGAACATTGTGCGTGAGTAGAGGCTGTTGAATTGTTGGCATTATCAGGCATAGATTGGGCTCAGAATGTGTGTGCAAGCGGTGCGGTGTAAGCAATGAGTTTTCACATCGGCGTTTCGCATTGGCGTGTCAAATCAGCGGCGGCAGTATATCTCAGCATGAAGGCTTTGTCGGTGGCTATACATAAAAGTCACGAACAACAGTAAAGGCACCACCGTATTGTATGACAGCTGTACGATAAAATGGATGACCACAAGGCTTAGAAACGAGATCCCAGATTACCAACAAGGCTCATTTCCCTGCATTGGATAGCCATGTTGGTATTAATGAGGCGATTATTAGCTCTATTCGACTCATAATGTGAGGCGAATATATTTGTTAATCGCCTCACTATGTGAGTAGAATAGACTTGTTATTTGACTCGTGGGGTAAGATATGTGGATTTGGCAGCAAGCTGATTGGCCTAAGTTTCATTGGAATACCAGCAGCATTGATGCCTTGCTGCGTCAGGTCTATTTCAATCAGGGCCAGCTGCTTGGCAAGCAAATGCTAAGTCACGACGACAGCCTGTTAACGTCAGACGCTGCACTCGACACCTTACTCGACACTTTACTCGCTAATATTATCCATTCCAGTGCCATCGAAGGTGAAAAGCTCAATGCTGCTTCAGTGCGCTCATCCTTAGCTAAAAAACTCGGCGTGACTGAGGAAAAACCGTATCCGACCACAGCGCAAACCGATGGTTTAGCTGACATTATGCTCGATGCTTTAAAAAATTTAGAGACTGAATTAACCCTCGAACGGATATTGGGCTGGCATCAGCAGTTATTTCCGCAGGGTTATACATTGTTTAACCCCGTTATTGGTGGAACGCTACGTGGCGATACGCCTATGCAAGTTGTCTCAGGCCGCATTGATAAACCAAGGGTGCATTTTGAGGCTCCCTCTCGAGCGACTTTGGACGCTGAACTCTCGCAGTTTATTGAATGGTTTAATGCTTCACGGCAAGCGCAGGGTTTAGATCCGCTTATCCGTGCGGCGATAACACATCTTTGGTTTGTGACTCTTCATCCACTTGATGATGGTAATGGGCGCATCACGCGTTTATTGACTGATTTAGCTTTGGCGCAAGCGGAGAAACGCTCGATTCGTTTTTACGCTATGTCGGTCAGTATTCTTGCCCGTCGCCAAGCCTACTATGACATTTTAGAGTCCACTCAACGGGGCGATGTAGATATTACTCCTTGGTTAGTCTGGTTTTTTGAAACCCTCAATGACTGCTTACTCAATGCGATGGCAGATGTGAGCAGAACGCTGTCGAAAACTCAGTATTGGCAAAGTGTCGACCAATCTTTATTGAGTCAGGAGCAAGCCAAAGTACTCAATCGGATGTTAGACGGCGATTTTGAACTAGGGATTAATAGTAGCCAGTACCAAAAAGTCGCGAAGGTGAGTCGCGCCACCGCCACCCGTCATCTTGCTCAAATGGTTGAACAGCGGTTTTTAGTAAAAGCCGACGCCGGCGGCCGAAGTACGAGGTACTTATTGCCGAGTGGGAAATAGCGGCAAGTTTACCTTGGTGTTGGATGCTCAATTATCATTAGCTTAAAGATTTTTGAAAGTGTTGCTGCTGAGTCAGTCATAGGTAATATGTTCCACTAAAGCCAAGCAGTATTAACTCCCTATCGAAAAAGACAAAACCATTCTACAAATCGCAATTTGAATCAAATTGTTATGTGATATATTCGCTACAACTTTGATTGTTAGTCTTGGGGCATATCTGGCTATGGAACAGGTCGGGATTTACGAAAAGCTTATTACTCAACTCGTTGAGAAGCGCTTAGATAAGGACATATTTTTTATTGGAGAAAGGAAGCTAGAGGTTGCTGAAGCAAGTTTTTGGCTCTCACGTTTTCTGACTAAAGTAATTGAATATGTGATTAATTCTGTTCCCGCAGATGAAGACCAAGTTATCAATCAAATCAGTTTGGCTAATCTGTTAGTGCTGTGGCTCAAAGAGCACATTAACGATGATGACTTTATTGATGAAAATCTCATCGATAGCCAAGGTCGGATACTCACGGCTCTTTTTAACAAACAAAATCCGATAGCGACTGATTTACCTAAATATACGGCCGCCATATTTCCATTAACGGGGCTCACTCAGAGTGAGCTTTTTTGCGGTAGTAATGCGGGATTATCACTTGAAAGTGAGCTTAAACGTGAGATCCGATCATCAGATAAAATCTATTGGCTGGTGTCATTTATCAAGTGGGCGGGGATTCGCATCTTCAAAAATGAACTTGAGGAATTTACGCGCAGTGGTAAAGGGTTACGCATCATCACTACATCTTATATGGGCGCGACTGATGCTAAAGCCGTCGAGTTTCTAGCTAGTTTACCCAATACCCAAGTTAAATTAAGTTACAACACTAAGCGTGAAAGGCTGCATGCAAAGTCCTATTTATTTCTACGAAATACGGGTTTTAATACCGGTTATATCGGTTCTTCAAATTTATCGCATTCTGCATTGACCAGCGGGCTTGAGTGGAACCTTAAGATCACCACCCAAGAAATTCCCCACATCATTGAGAAATCACTCAGTACCTTTGAAACTTACTGGGAATCGAACGAATTTGAGCTTTTTAGCGGTGATGCGAGCAGTAAAGAAAAGTTAAACAATGCGCTCAAAGAAGCGAAAGGCAGTGGCACTGAATCGAGCTCATTTCATTTTGACATTAAGCCGTTTGCGCATCAGCGAGAAATCCTCGAACAGCTTGCAGTAGAGCGAAGCGTTCATGGCCGTTTTAAAAATCTCATCGTCGCGGCAACAGGCACAGGTAAGACTATTATTTCCGCGTTCGATTTCGCGCGGTTTTATAAACTGCATCCAGAAGCCAATTTTCTATTTGTTGCCCACAGGCAAGAAATTTTACAGCAAGCCCTCAGTGCTTATCGCGGGGTGTTAAAGAATAATCAATTTGGCGATCTATGGGTGGCAGAGCATAAGCCTAATAGTTACAAACACTTATTTGCATCTGTCCAAAGCTTGAATCTGCAACTTGATAACCTGCCATTAGCGGCTGATTTTTATGATTATATTGTGATTGATGAAGTCCATCACGTTGCTGCGAATAGTTACCGTGGGCTATTAGCTCATTTTGAGCCGACTATTTTACTTGGGCTCACGGCAACCCCTGAACGGCATGATGGTGTGGATATTCTGGCTGACTTCTGCGGTGTTATTGCCGCTGAAATACGTTTACCCGAAGCTATTAATCAAAGGCATTTATGTCCATTTCAATATTTTGCGATCGACGATAACACCGACCTTAGCAAGTTAAATTGGCGCCGTGGTCGTTATGACGTCGCTGAGCTGAGCAATTTATACACTCACAATGAACAACGCGTGACGCGCATTATTCGCAGCCTAGCTGAAACCGTAACAGATATAAATAATATCAAGGCATTAGCCTTTTGTGTCACCAAGGAACACGCCGAGTATATGGCGAAGAAGTTCAATTTGGCGGGGATCAGCGCTGATGTGCTGACCAGTGATAATAGCGCTGAACGGCAACAAAAGCGGCAGAGCTTGGTCAGTGGCAAATTATCCATTTTGTGTGTGGTGGATATTTTTAACGAAGGTGTCGACATTCCAGAAGTGGACACTTTGTTGTTTTTACGGCCAACGGAAAGCTTGACCATATTCCTACAGCAACTTGGCCGTGGCTTGCGTCTCACCGATGATAAGCAGTGCTGTACAATATTAGATTTTGTCGGAAATTCACGTGATGAATATGATTTCTCGCAAAAATTTAGGGCATTAGTCGGTAAAACGAATCAGTCGATAAAAGATGAAATTCTCAATGACTTTCCGCATCTACCGCTAGGGTGTCGAATTGAGCTTGAGGAAAAAGCGCAGTCAATGATTTTGCGTAATATTAGCCGCGCAACGCTCAATGCCAATCGATTAACCAGTCTAATGGCAAACTTTAAACATCAAACTGACTTGCCGCTCACGCTAGGCAATTTTTTGCGCATGAACCCGCAAGTGACCTTGGAAGATGTTTATCGAATAAAGATTAATGGCCAATGTGGATGGACTTTATTAGTCGAGGCTGTTCAGGGTAATCAAATTGCTGAACCTACTGCGCAGTCCGATTTAGCCAAGGCTTATTATCGTGCGATAAACTTTCATTTACTCAGTTGTACTTCACTATCCTATTTAATCTTTATCAAACAGTTATGCCAAAATAATTTTGTATTTGACGGGCTAGATCCTATTCAAAATCAGTTTGCTTTGATGTGCCACTACAACTTTTGGGATAAATCAGGTACGGCTTTAAACGTTAAAAGTTTAACAGCTAGCTTGCTGATGCTACGCAACAAGCCATTACAGGAAGAGTTATTGGCTGTATTGGCGATACTGATCAACCGGATACACCATCAAGAAATGGATTTGGAATTGGCGCTGCCCAGCGCATTGAAAGTGCACTCTCGTTATACCCGTGAGCAAATTTTAGCGGCGATAGGAGCAAGTACATTTACAGCTAAATCGCCTTCTAGGGAGGGTGTGCTTGCGATTCATGAGCAAAATCTTGAATGTTTATTTGTGACGTTAAACAAATCAGAGAAGCAGTTTTCACCGACAACCATGTATCACGACTATGCCATTAGCGAGCATCTATTCCACTGGCAATCGCAAAATAGCGCACGGCCAGAACGAGGTAGGGGCCTTAGTTATATTGAGCAACAAAAGCTGGGGAAAACCGTGCTGTTGTTTGTTCGAGAGCAATCAAAAGATGAAAATGGCCGCACTATGGGATTCGTGAATTTTGGCAAAGTACATTATGTCAGTCATAACGGTTCACAACCTATGAGTATCACATGGCGATTAGAACAGCCAATCCCTGATGTAATGTGGCATGACGCGGCTAAACTGGCAGTGGGCTAAGTACTACTTCCCCAGTCTTTCTGCTAACTGCTCCATCAAAAATTCAATCAATACACTCACCTTAGTCGGCAAATGTTTTCGCTGTGGATAAACCGCATAAATGCCATGTTCGGGGAGGGGATGATCTGTGAGCAAGGCTTGTAGGCGGCCTGCTTGTAAGTCGGCGTCGACCATGAAGCGGGGCAGGTTGGCTATGCCTAAACCATCGAGTGTGGCTTGGTGGATGGCATCACTATTGTTGACTTGATAGTTACCGTTCGGCTGGATACGAGTGGGACCCTGCGGGCTTAAGAAGGTCCATTCAACACCATCACGAAAATATGAGTAGAACAAACAGTTATGTTGGCTGAGTTGCTGCGGCGTGTGTGGCACAGTGTGGCGAGCAAGATACTCGGGTGAGGCGCAAATGACACTTAAACAAGGGGCAATTTTACGGGCAATCAGGCTCGAATCTGGCAGTTCGCCGATGCGAATCGCTAGATCGAATCCGCCAGCAATTAAATCGGTGGTCTTATCATCCATCTGCATTTGCAGCTGTATTTTCGGGTAACGGCGCAGAAACTCGGGGATTAAAGGGGCGATATGCAAGCGGCCAAATACCATAGGGACAGCGATGCGCAGATTGCCCTGAGGCGCTTGCTGTAGCTCTGAAATAGCGTCCAATCCTTCCTCAGCGAGCTTAACTGCAGGGCGAACATAGTCGAAGTAGCGGGCGCCCGCTTCGGTAAGACTTAAGCTGCGAGTGGTACGGTGCAGGAGTTGAATACCCAGACTTTGTTCTAATAGGGTAATGCGTTTACTCACCGCCGATTTACTCAGCCCAAGCTTTTGACTTGCCAGTGAAAAGCTACCGCATTCCACTACAGTGACAAAGATAGGTAGTGCCGAAAAGTGCTCCATAGTGTCCTTAGATTATCGCGTTCCCCAGCCATTATTGTTGATGATACCTCAACAGTCAGTTTTTATTATCGTGGTTATCATTGCCCTTGATGCAAGGTAGACTAATGCACTTGCTGATTGCGGGTGTCGACTGTGGAGCCTAGTTATTTGCGCTCATCGTTCATGTTTATTGCTTATCTTGATTACTGCTAGGCAGCTAGCCACAGCATTGCCGCAATCGCTGATGTACCATTCTCGATGCCACTGAACGGCATGGGGATGGGTTTTAGCTATTTTGTCAGAAAGAGAGTTCCTATGTCCTTGCCTTACCAATGGATTTTGTTCGATGCCGATGAAACCCTATTTTATTTTGATGCCTTAAAAGGGCTTAAGTTGATGTTTAGTGAGTTTGGGGTCGATTTTACCCAAGCCGATTTTGATGAGTATCAGTTGGTTAACAAACCGCTTTGGGTCGATTATCAAGATGGCAAAATAACTGCCGCCGAGTTGCAGACCATACGTTTCGAACCTTGGGCAGCCAAATTATCAGTCACGGCCATGACGCTCAATAGTGCATTTTTATCAGCAATGGCCGAAATTTGTTCGCCGCTACCTGGTGCTCGCGAGTTATTAGCCGCGCTGCAAGGTAAAGCTAAACTAGGCATCATTACCAACGGTTTCACTGAACTACAAACCGTGCGATTAGAGCGTACAGGCTTGCGGCATCATTTTGATATTTTAGTGATTTCAGAAAAAGTCGGCATAGCCAAACCTGATGTGGGCATCTTCGATCACGCCTTCGAACTCATGGGCCATCCTGAGCGCGATACTGTGTTGATGGTCGGTGATAACCCGCATTCAGATATTCAAGGCGGTATCAACGCCGGTATTCATACTTGCTGGTATAACGTCCACGGCCACGACGTACCTGCCGGTATCACCCCGCACTATCAAGTGGGCTCGCACCAAGAGTTGTATAGTTTATTGTTCGGGTAAGTCAACAGGCACTCAGCTTATGCTGTGAAGTCACTTAGCGAGTCAGCACTTCACGGATCTTACTTGCTTTATTTTTACCTATACCACCCACTTGCATCAATGCCTCTTCAGATGCTGTTACGACTGCCTCGACACTGGCGAAATGGCATAAAAGTTTATTGGCGAGTTTAGGGCCTACCTCGGGTAGGCTTTGCAAGATGAATAATTGCTGATTTTTCTTGCGTTTGGGCTTACGTCCCGTGAGGGTTAATTCATGTTCTCTACGGTTTAACTGAGTGGCGCAAAAATACAGAATTTTGGCTGTTTCAGTTTGCGATAAACTGCGCAGTATTGGGATGTGGAAATTGATTGAAATCGAGCACAGCGCCCCGATTAACGCTTCTCTGCGTATCTGGTAACATGCGATATCTTGTTTATAACCTTCGATAAGCAGGGCGGTATGATTTGGGCTTTGGGCTAATCTGGCAACCTGTGAGAATAGGCGTCCATCGCATAATGATTGCACGAGATCGGGCAAAGTTTTACGTTCAATAATCCAATCTTTGAGTTGATAATCACCCAATTTTAGGCGTTTTTTGATGAATGAGAGATCTTCGTGCAGTGACAGCTCATAGATGATTTTTTCTGCATGTTCTCTATCGTCATAATAAAGAGAGGGATTTTAGCTGCTGCCAATTTTAGTGACCTCAATCGAGTGACATATTCAGGATTATTTATGAGTGTAGTCAGGCTGAACAACAAGCACAAAAGTTGTCTTCAGCTTTCTGAGTCGCCTAGTTAAAATTTAGTTATACCTATATCTGTTCGTTTGGCCAGCTGCATTAAGACTGCGCTAGAAAATCAATGTGAGTTAGCTATGAGTGAATATCAGTATTATCGATTCGAATGTGTTAACAGTAGCTTGTCGGTCCCGCAGCGGAATAGATTAAGGAATATTTCTAGCCGGGCAGAGATCACCAGCCACTCCTTTTGTGTTCAATATCATTACGGTGATTTAAGTGCCGATCCAGAAGCCTTAATGATGGATTTTTTTGATATTGGCTTTTATTACACCAATTGGGGGCAAGTGAATGCGTATCTTAAATTGCCAGCCGGTACAATCCCCAGTGATTTTAAGGCAATAAATGCTGACTTTTATGTGTCTTTTGTCGAGAATAAGCAGAACCAATTACTGATATTTACTTTAGAAGATGATTATCGCTACCGCGACGATGAGAGTGCCGAATCCTTTATGCTGCATTTGGTGGCACTAAGGACAGAACTATTAACTGGCGATTATCGTGCTTTGTATTTTCATTGGTTAAGCCAAGCCAACGATGATATGGCCTTAGAGCCCTTGCCGCTTATAGCCTTTGATTTTCACCAGTTAACCCAGGCGCAATTGGCATTTACCACACTCTTTGACATCCCTTTACCATCGATACGTGCTTTACAACTTTTGCTGCAGTCAATGCCTGCACATGTTCCTCAACCCACAGTATTAACGGCACAGCAGCAGGTGGCTAAGCTAACGGATGCCGAGAAGGACGCGTTGCTTTGTCGCTTATTTGATGAAGGGAAAATATTTGCGGCGGATGCGTATGCGCTCCTCAGAACGCAAGAAACACCAATAGAGTACTCCGACTGGGTAACAGTTGCATCGTTGCATCCCTTCTGGCATGTAGCAGAAAAAGAAGTGATGCAAGAAGAGCGCATGGCAGAGGCCGAGCGTCTTGCCCGTGAGACGTTATTGTGTAATGAACATCTTGAAGCGGTTTATAAAGCGCATCAAAGCCATTGGGATAGTGCTTTTGAGGAGGCTGCTCGTGGGTGTGCCAGTGGCTATGATAATGCCGGCCGTACCTTGCAAGTGTTGTTCGATGCTTATCAACTAAAACAATCTTCCAGCGAGTTTAAACAAAATTTTGATGTTTTTATTAGCAATAATAAACAGCGTAAAGCACTGATTAAGCGGTTAGAGCCACTACAGAAAATTGTGCTATCGCTTTGATTTAGTTTTTTCAATTCACATAGCTATGGCGCTGTGAACGAGTGATGTGTTTTGCTTTATTAAAAGTGAATTAGATTGAGTTACCCAAATAAAAACCCTGATAAATCAGGGTTTTTATTTATTAGATTGCAGTTAAACACGACAACACACTATTCAACGTTTTGGATCTGAATGTTGATTGATAATTTTATTTTATTTAAAATCAATAAGTTGATTCTATTTTTACGTTTGCTTTTTGGTTTTAGTAACCGACTTAGTAACCACTTGGTTGTCGTTAACATGCTTGATTCTAAATAATGCGGCTTAATATATAGGTTCTAATAAACAACCCCATATACGCCCGTAGCACAACTTTGGCAGGTATCATCATCGAACATATGCCCTGCATTCATAGACTCATTACAGTGCTTACACTTTCCACGGGCAATCTTACTCTCGTGGATAGCTTTTGCTGCAGACTTAACCTGTCGCGGTGTAGAACTAAGAGCCATTTTTCGTTGAATAACCCATTCAAAGCTCGGTTCATGCGGATGCGGCCAAGTGATTAAACCAATGGAGATGGCTATGTAATCGTTAAATATATCGATACTTATATCCTTATTATATAAGGAGCTTGTTACTTTATCAGATAGAACATCAAAGTGTTGTTCGACAAACCTGCCGCAAGCGCTGTAGGCACATGTGGCCGTTCCATCTTGAGACTTAAAATTGGCATCAATTAATTTATTGCACTTAGTGCAGATAAAGAATGCTGGTGACTGGTCTATTGCCCGCGTTACCGCTTTTAGACTGTGCGTTAACCTTTTAGGGTTCACGCCAATTTTTTTGTGGATTAGCTTATCAAAATAACCATTATTACACCGGACACGTGCTGTTACGGTGAAATCCGCATCAAGATGAACGGTATAAAGTGGTCTATTAGGTAACGTAATCGACTCATTTAGAGAAAGGTTATCGCAATCGAGCGTAGGGGACTCTCTCACTTTGCTGTTCTTCGTTTCAGAGCCGTAAATGTGATACGAATTCCACTCAAAAGATTTGAAAGGACTGCCTATCTCATCAAGCAGTGCCATTGTTTCTATTGGTATTATTAAATCCATTAAAACCAGATAACGGTTAATTAAATCCGGACGCCCAGTAAAGCAGATGGCGTTTTGATCTAGCAGTGATTCAATAGTTGGAATGCAATCGAGATCCATGTCGTCTTCCATGTGACAAAATAAAGCTGTTGATTAAACGCATTCTAACCAAAGCGCCGAAACAATGTTAGCGAGAGTTTTCAACTCGTACCAATAATGAGTGGGTTAACAACCTCTAAACTTAACTGGTGATTAAACTGTTTGTAAAAGATATGATTACATTGAAAATAATCGCGCTACGAGGGAATGATGGCATTAGACACACAAGGCCAGAGTACTGAAAAGGACTCTGCTAACTTTAGTTTTCTCAAACCATACGACCCTATTTTTATCGATTTGGCCAGCAGTGCTGAACGTGCGTTTACCAGCGATCCCAACACCACCTTAATTAAGCTGCGCCAGTTAGGTGAAGCGATGGCACAAGATATTGCGGCTCGGTGCGGCATAGAGTTTGATGACAAAACGACTCAAGCAGATTTACTCTTCAAAATTAATCGTGAGTTAACCTTAGAGCCTGTGGTCCGCCAGTTATTTCATGCCTTAAGGATTGAAGGCAATAAAGCAACTCACCAATTTAGAACCCAACATAAAGAAGCATTAGAAGGCTTAAAGCTTGCTCGTAGCCTAGCGATTTGGTTCCATCATACCTTTAGCGATCAAAAGACCGCATTCAAAGCTGGCCCGTTTGTCCCACCTGAAGATCCCAGTAAGCAACTGCAAGAGTTACAAACTCAAATTGAATTATTGCGTAGCGAACTTAACGATAACCACCAGCAATTAGCCGATAATCAGCAATTAACAACATTACTGGCCCGTGAGAAAGAAGAGTACGCGGTATTAGCTGAGCAAATGGATGCAGAGGCGCGAGCGTTGTCAAAGTTGGCCGCGCAGCATGAGCAAGCTCTCGTAGAGCAAAAGCATCAATTCGAATTACGCATTAAAGCGCTACAAGCTGAATTAGTACAGCTTGCTCAAGTCGATAACCAAGCGGCGACAAAAAACAAGAAACAACTTAGTCAGCAAGCGAGCAAAGCGGGTAATCACATTGAGTTAAGCGAAGAGTTAACTCGGGTACTGATTGATCAGCAATTAAATGAGGCCAAGTGGATAGCGGATACCCAAAGGCTAGATTACCGCAAAGGTGCTCGACCTGAAAAAGGTAAAAACCTCGCGATTGCAGAGTGGCCAACATGGCATAAAGGCCAGCAAGGCCGCGCTGATTATGTCCTATTTTGCGGCTTAGTCCCTGTTGCTGTGGTGGAAGCAAAAAAAGAAAACACCAACGTTGCCGGGAAAATTTCCCAAGCAGAGCGTTACTCCAAAGGCTATAAACTGATAGCGCCTCAACAAGGTGCATGGGAAATTGAGGGACGCACCGTTGCATGGGCCGATGACGCAGACGGCCATTACCATATACCCTTTGTCTACTCCTGTAATGGACGCGAGTTTAGTAAGCAACTGGCGGAGTTATCAGGCACTTGGTTTCGCGATACCCGTAAACCCAGTAACACCAAGCGGGCGCTACAACAGTTTCATTCGCCTGATGGCCTGCTTGATAAATTAAAGCGCAGCCGCGAAGCCGCCGAGCAAAAACTTCAACAGGAAGGCTTTGATTACCTCGGCCTGCGCGATTATCAGCAAAAAGCTATCGCAGCTGTTGAGTCGGCTTTAGCGCAAGATAACACTCAGTGTCTGCTGGCAATGGCCACCGGTACAGGCAAAACCCGCACTATTATTGGTTTGATGTATCGATTTTTAAAGGCCGAGCGTTTTAGGCGTATCTTGTTCCTTGTTGATAGAACCGCCTTGGGTGAGCAAGCGTGCGACTCCTTTGATGAAGCCAAGCTTGAACAAAACAAAGTGCTGTCGTCTATCTACAATATTGCCGAGCTTGGCGACATGAAAAGTGCAGCCGAAACTCGCATTCAAGTCGCGACAGTACAGGCCATGGTTAAACGGATTTTTATGTCGGATAACCCGCCCCCGCTGGACGAGTTTGACTGCATTATTGTCGATGAAGCGCACAGAGGTTATGCCTTAGATCAGCAAATGACCGAAGGTGAACTTGCCACTCGCGATGCCAGCCAATATCTGTCCAGTTACCGTCGGGTGCTCGATTACTTTGATGCGGTGCGTATTGGCTTAACCGCAACGCCTGCCAAGCATACAAGTGAGATTTTTGGTAAACCCGTTTACACCTACAGTTACCGTGAGGCCGTTGCCGATGACTGGCTTATCGACCATGAGCCACCGATCCGCTATGAAACGCTGTTAAACAAACACGGCATTAAGTTTGAAAAAGGCGAAACCGTCACCTCCATCAACACCCAAACCGGTGAAATTGAAACGGCCGATTTAGAAGACGAATTAAAGTTCGATGTTGAATCCTTTAATAAAAGAGTGATTACTGAGTCGTTTAATGAAGTCATCTGCCAAGAATTAATCAAAGAGTTAGACCCTTTTGGCGATGAGAAAACCATGATTTTTTGTGCAACCGATGTGCATGCAGACATGGTAAAACGCTTATTAGATAAAGCCTTTCTTGAGATGTATGGCGATGACTACAATCAAGCGGCTGTGGCTAAAATCACCGGTCAAAGTGATAAAGTCAGCCAGTTGATACGCCAATATAAAAACGAGCGTTACCCTAATATCGCCATTACTGTTGACCTATTATCAACCGGTATCGATGTGCCTAAGATTTGTCATTTAGTGTTTTTACGTCGGGTCAAATCACGCATTCTGTACGAACAAATGATGGGCCGTGCCACTCGCCGCTGTGATGACATAGGTAAAACGGCTTTTAAGATTTATGATCCGGTTGATATTTACAGCGCGCTTGAAGCCGTGAACACTATGAAGCCGATAGTGAAAGATCCCAACATTACCCTTGAGCAGCTGGTGGATGAGTTAAGTGACGATACCTTTTTAGAACGCGCACTTAATACCCCTGGTGAACAAGTCGGTTCAGGTTCAGGTGCTGATAGTCACACCAATAGCCATGCCCACGACGTGCTTAATCAACTTGGGCAGAAAGTGATGCGGGTGATGCGAAAAGCGACTAAAAAAGCCGAAAATAAGCCAGAGCTTAAAGCCAAGCTCGAGCAACTTGAAGAGTTATGGGGCGTAGCACCAGAGAAACTCCACCAGCATCTACATCAAATTGGCCCCAGAGAGGCGGCACAATTTTTTAAGCAGCACCAAAGTTTGATTAATCAGTTAGCCGAAGTCCGTTATCTGGTGGGTAGCGACAATATGCCGATCATCTATGAAGGGCGTGATGAGTTCATAGAGCGTCAGCAAAATTATGGTGTACACGAAAAGCCCGCTGATTACCTTGAAAGCTTCACTCACTTCATTAAGCAAAACATTAACCAATCAGCCGCCTTGTCCGTGGTGGTCAATCGACCTAAAGATCTCACCCGAGCTCAGCTAAAAGAGGTCAAATTACTGCTTGATGAGGCAGGCTATAGCGAAGCGCACCTGCAAAGTGCATGGCGTAAAAACACTAACCAAGATATCGCAGCCAGTATTATCGGTTATATTCGCCAAGCCGCATTGGATGAAGCCTTAGTCCCCTTTGCCCAGCGGGTGAATAACGCCATGCAACGCATTTACAGCGAACATGATTGGAACCCAAACCAGCGTAAGTGGCTAGACCGTCTAGCAAAACAATTGGTACATGAGGCTGTGATTGATAAAGCCTTTGTGAATAATCGTTTTGCCAGTGACGGTGGTGCCAAACGCTTTAACAGTGTACTCAATGACCAACTCGATACCATTTTAGACGAGCTCAATGCCTACCTGTGGCAAGTAGGTTAGTGGGCAAGTAGGCTATGGAGCAGTGTTAAGACAGTTGTCGTCTGCATGTGTATGGATATTGGTACTTTCTCTACATGTCACTGAACACAAAATGGCAACCCTAACGCTCCCTTGATGTTGATGCTATCGACATGAGTCCCAAAAACAACCAAAACATGTCGATTAAACTAAGTTTTGTAAACATGTTTTCTTTACATGTCGATTGAATCGACATAAGCTCACCGTAATCTCTATTTATGTCGATAAAAGAAGGTTTTTTAAACATGGAATGGCAAGCTGAACAAGCATACAACCATTTACCGCCACTACCGCTAGACAGCGCACTCGCGGAGTTGGCCGAAACCTTACCTATACTCAAAGCCTGCATTCCAGCCCGCGCCGCCCTTGCAGAGCTAAAACAAGCAGGTGAGCTGCTACCTAATCAGGGTCTGCTCATCAACTTACTGCCACTGCTTGAAGCCCAAGGCAGTAGCGAGATTGAAAATATCGTTACCACCACCGACAAACTGTTTCAGTATGCTCAAGAAGACAGTCAAGCCGATCCCATGACCAAAGAAGCGCTGCGTTATCGCACAGCGCTTTATCAAGGCTTTACTCAGCTAAGCAACCGCCCCCTGTGTGTCACTACTGCATTAGAAATTTGCAGCACTATTAAGTCCGTGCAAATGGACGTGCGTAAAGTGCCTGGTACTAGCTTAACGAATCAGGCCACAGGTGAGGTTATTTATACGCCACCAGCAGGCGAGAGTGTCATTCGTGACTTACTCAGTAACTGGGAAGCCTTTTTGCATAATAAAGATGATGTTGATCCACTGATTAAAATGGCCATGGCCCATTACCAGTTTGAAGCTATCCATCCTTTTATCGATGGTAATGGCCGTACAGGCCGTGTGCTCAATATTCTCTACCTTATCGACCAACAACTGCTTAGCGCACCTATCTTGTATCTTAGCCGCTATATCGTCGCAAATAAGCAAGACTATTACCGTTTATTGCTTAACGTGACGACTCAGCAAGAGTGGCAGTCGTGGATCATCTTTATCCTTAACGCTGTTGAGCAAACGGCTAAATGGACCACCCACAAAATTGCCGCAGCGCGTGAACTCATCGCCCATACCACAGAATATGTACGTCAGCAGCTACCCAAAATTTACAGCCATGAGTTGGTACAAGTGATTTTTGAGCAACCTTATTGCCGTATTCAAAACCTGGTTGAAAGTGGCTTAGCCAAGCGTCAAACCGCTTCTGTTTACTTAAAGCAGTTATGCGACATAGGCGTGCTTGAAGAGGTGCAATCGGGTAAAGAGAAGCTCTTTGTCCACCCTAAATTTGTCACTTTGATGACCAAAGACAGTAACCAGTTCAGCCGTTATGCGCTTTGAACAGGGCAATTAAAACAGGGTCATTAAACGCTAGGCCATGACAGCCAATAAGCTTGAACCTATCTATAAACCAAATACCTAAGCCTAATGCATCAATCATTAGCCAAATTAGAAAATTGAGAATCAAATGAGCATAACAAGCAGCAACAGCGAAATCGTCCAAAAACTGTGGAACCTGTGTGATGTACTGCGCGACGACGGCATTAACTATTCCGATTACGTTACCGAACTGGTGCTATTACTGTTTATCAAAATGGTGCACGAAAATACCGAGGCAGGGTTACTCAATAAACACACCTTGCCAACTGGCTGTCGCTGGACTGACTTAAACGATAAAGATGGCCTCAACCTACTCGATGATTACAAACGCATTTTACTCACTCTATCGACGGGCAAAGACAGCGAAGGCAATACCCTACACGCCGATCCGCTGATTTTAGCCATTTATGCCGATGCGCAAACCCGCCTGCGTGAGCCACGCCATTTAAAGCAGCTGATAAAATCACTGGATTCTATTGACTGGTTCAGCGCCCAAAAAGACGGTTTAGGTGACTTATACGAAGGCTTGTTAGAAAAAAACGCCAACGAGACCAAATCCGGCGCAGGCCAATACTTTACCCCGCGTGCCTTGATTGACTCTATGGTGCGGGTCATTAACCCGCAAGCGGGCGAAGTGATTCAAGATCCCGCCGCTGGCACCGCAGGCTTTTTAATTGCCGCCGACAGCTACATTAAAGCGCAAACCGATGATCTGTATGATTTAAGCGACAAACAAAAAGAGTTTCAAAAAAACCACGCCTTTGTCGGTGTCGAGCTAGTGCCATCCACCCGCCGTTTAGCGTTAATGAACTGTCTACTCCATGGTATGGAAGGTGACGACGAAGGCGTAGTGCATTTAGGCAACTCCTTGGGTCAAGTCGGTATGAGTTTACCCAAGGCCGATATTATCTTGGCTAACCCACCCTTTGGCACTAGCAAGGGCGGCGATGCTTCCATCACCCGTGACGACTTAACCTATCCCACCAGCAACAAACAGTTGGCGTTTTTACAGCACATCTACCGCAACCTAAAGCCAGGTGGCCGCGCCGCCGTGGTATTGCCCGATAACGTCTTATTTGAAGCGGGCGTAGGCACTGATGTGCGCCGCGACTTAATGCACAAGTGCAACCTGCACACTATTCTGCGTTTGCCGACAGGCATCTTCTACGCCGCAGGCGTGAAAACCAACGTCTTGTTTTTCAATAAAGGCAGTGCCAAAGACAAGTTACAAGAAGAAAACTGCACCACTGATACTTGGGTGTATGACCTGCGTACCAATATGCCTAATTTTGGTAAACGCACTCCCTTTGGTGAGCAACACTTAACCCCGTTTGAAGCTATGTATCATGTGCCACTCGCTGAGCGTAAAGAAGGTGAGTGGTCATTCGACGCGCAGGACGCGCAAGTGTCGCCAGAGGCAGGGATGCCGGAAGCGACCAATGCGGAAGTAGCTGAGCGGCCCTTAGAAAAGAGCCGCTGGCGAGTGTTTAGCCGTGAATTTATTCGTGACACCAAATCAGACTCACTGGATATCTCATGGCTTAAAGATGCCAACAGCGTCGATGCCGCCAACCTGGGCACACCAGAAGAACTGGCCGGTGAAGCCATGACAGAACTCAAAGGCGCATTGGCGGATCTTGAGGCATTGGTGGCGTCTTTGGCTGGTGGGGTGAAAGGATGACAAATTTGACAGGATCAAATTTGGGCGACGGCTCTGCCGTCGGTCGTCAGACCGAACATCAGGACGATGTGAGTCAATCAAGTGACTTGCCTGAAGGTTGGGTAAAAGTCGCTCTATCTGAGGTTGTTGCAGTCAATCCTAAGCATAAAGATTTAGAAGACCAAGTAGCAGGCTTTGTGCCTATGGCTCTTGCACCTACAGATTTTAACGGTCTCTTAAATTACGAAGAACGTCAGTGGGATGATATCAAAAATGGTTATACCCACTTTGCAACAGGTGATGTGATTTTTGCTAAAGTGACACCCTGTTTTGAAAATGGAAAGGCTGCGATAGTCAAAGATCTTCCAAATGATATTGGAGCTGGAAGCACCGAGTTCTATGTATTGCGCCCTGCAATAAAAGATATTTCTGTTAATTACATTTTCTCTGTAATCAAGAGTTATGAGTTTTTACAAACTGGTGCTGAAAACATGACTGGTGCTGTTGGTCTTCGCAGGGTTCCTAAAAAGTTTGTTGAAGATTTTAGAATTAATCTCCCCCCACTAGCGGAACAAAAGGTCATTGCCGACAAGCTGGATGAACTGCTGGCGCAGGTGGAAAGCACCAAAGCCCGCCTAGATGCCATCCCCGCCATCTTAAAATCCTTCCGCCAATCCGTCCTCGCCGCAGCCGTCAGCGGCAAACTGACAGAAGAATGGCGTGATACAGAGATAAGAAGCTGGCATTATCATGTACTTAAAGATTTATGCACAAGTATCTCTGATGGAGATCATCAGGCTCCTCCGAAGGCTGAAAAAGGAGTTCCATTTTTAGTTATTTCAAATGTGAATAATGGTGAAGTAAATTTTGATAAAGTTAGCCGCTGGGTTCCAGAGACCTATTACGACTCGCTTAAGGGAATTCGAAAACCACAATTAAATGATATTCTTTATACTGTTACAGGTTCCTTAGGCATTCCTGTTATTGTGAAAACAAATAAGCCATTTTGTTTTCAACGTCACATTGCAATTTTAAAACCAGATCACAGCAAGGTTAATTACCAATACCTAGAACTAGCTCTTAAAGCACCTGATACTTTTGAACATGCAACAAATGTTGCTACGGGCACTGCACAAAAAACAGTTTCTCTAACCAGTTTGAGAGAATTCAACTTTTACATGCCGCCTCTTGAGGAGCAAAATGAAATCGTCCGCCGTGCCGAAGAGTTGTTTGCCTTCGCCGATAAAGTCGAAGCGCAGGTTAATGTCGCGCAGCAACGGGTTAATAACCTTACTCAGTCTATACTCGCTAAAGCTTTTCGCGGCGAACTGACTGCCGATTGGCGTACTGCAAACCCTGAACTGATATCCGGTGACAATAGTGCTAGCGCCCTGCTTAAGCGCATCAAAGATGAACGTGAAGCCCTTGATAAAGCTATCAAAAGTGCTAAGAAAAAGTTTGTGAAAAAAGTTAGTACCAAGAAGGTTACAACTAAGAAAGCTCAAGATACCACTATCAATAAAAATCTGAGCCCTGTTGAATCTGTTATTGCTGATGGTATTGCAAATAAACCACAGGAAATTTTTGATAAGCTGACCCCTAGCCTATCTATGGCTGAAGTTTTTAATGAAATAAGTAAATTGCTTAATGATAATAAGATTGAAGAAAAAACAGTTGATGGAATAACAGGATTTTTCATTAAATAATGAAACTACAATATTTAAAAATTAATTCAGAGTTTAAAAACCTGAATGGTGTGGAGATACGGTTTTCTGATAATGAAAATCGTACCGTTATCATAGGCCAAAATGGCACTGGAAAATCAAATGTCATTGAGGCGATAGTACACATTTTTAAGCATTTAGATTTAGGAAATTCACCACCATTTTCTTATGAGATGAAGTATAAAATTGGTGATGCTAGTTTAGAAACTTGGCTGGATATCAATGCAGATTTATCGAAAGAAATTGTTTATGAAATCAAGACTCAAGAGCATTCAAGTGAAGCTACCTCAGAGTGGATTCATATTGATGTTAGCAAGGTAAAACGAGATAAAGATGGATTATCACATTACCTTCCTCGAAATATCTTTGCTTATTATTCAGGACCAAGTGATCGGTTAGAGTCACTATTTTTTGACTCACGAAGAGACTTTTATCTTCAAGTTATCAAAGAGGGAGCTAATATTCGAGACAATATTAGACCTTTCTTTTATGCCAAACCCTTCCACAGTCAATTTTCATTATTATCATTTTTTGTAGCACGCGGTGTACCACATGCAACAAAATTTTTGAAACAAGAGCTATCAATCGCCAACTTTGAATCAGCCACATTTTACTTAACAAAGCCAGTTAGTTGGGGGAGCAATGATGCAAATGATTTCTGGGGGGCCACAGGTGCAATACGAGATTTTCTAGAATTATTGAAGAAATACTCTATCGGGCCTATTGAGACACAAGAACCTCAATCAGATTTGCTATCTAAAAGGGTTAAGAAAAAGCAAGTGGTGAGTTTTTTCTTACCGAATAAAACCAAACTAGACGAGTTATCTAAAAACATGCGCCCCGAGGATCTGTTCAAAATCCTCGAAGCGACTTATCTCTCTGAAATTTTGGAGAGAGTAGAGATACAAGTGAAACAAACTAAATCTAACCAAAATGTAGCTTTTAGCGAGCTAAGCGAAGGCGAACAGCAGCTACTCACTATTTTTGGGTTACTTCAGTTTACGGCAAAACGAGATGCGCTATTTTTACTGGATGAACCTGACACTCACTTGAATCCTTATTGGGCTGCAAAATACCATAGATTTTTAGAGTTGTTTGTCCCAGAAGGGTTTGGTAGTCATATTATCATGACGACTCACCATCCTCTCTCTATTGCAGAGTTGAATAGGGAGCAAATACAAGTCGTATCAAGAAATGATACAAGTCAGAAGATTTCAGTCAAAACACCAACCAAAAGCCCTAAAGGCATGAGTGTAAACGGCATTTTAACCAGTGATATGTTCGGCCTTTTGACCACATTGGATAATGGTACTCAGGACTTAATTAGAGAGCGAAGGTGCTTGGTCGCAGAAGGCTCCAATCTTGAACGATTAGAAGAGCTGAATACTCAACTTGAACAACTTGGGTATGGCTATATTCATCCTGATGAAGATTATCGCCAGTTTTTGATTGCTCGAAGTAAATATCTTGAATACGGTAAAGAAGTTGCCTCGGTTGAAGCTAGAAAACAGATGATTAAGAATATTCTCAAAGACATGAGGATCTCTCCGAATGAGACATATTGATAAGTCTAAATTCGTAAATTGCAAGACTAAAACTTGGGATAAAAAGTCTAAGCAATGGTCAGATAGGGTCAAAGATGCAGCGGACCCAGGTGCAGAAATAAAGGCTATTGGTAATAAATGGAGCTCATTGAAGCGAGCTTTTGTAAGTGAGTTCGGGGCAAAGTGCTGGTATTCGGAATCACCTCAGATAGGTACTGATTTTGACGTTGATCACTATTGGCCAAAAGGTAGGGTTAAAGATGCTGATGGAGCTATTATAAAACAAGGTGATCAACAACACCCAGGATATTGGTGGAAAGCTTACGACATAAGTAATTATCGCTATTCATGTATCTTTGCAAACCGAGCAAGGGATGAGGGAGGTAAAGTGGATTACTTCCCCATCGTCGATGAGTCAATGCGTTGCTGGGGTATAGATGCACCTTGTGATTATACTCATCACTTAATTTTAGATCCTTGCTCTATAGAAGATGTAAAACTTTTATCCTTTGAGATTGAAACAGGTCAAACTTCATCGGCTGTAACCTATGATGAAAACCCTATTGGTTTTGAAAAGGTTAGACTCTCTAAGACCTTATTGAACCTAGATCATGAAACAATCACACCTCACCGATTACGAGCCATTAAAGCTGCACAATCCGCTATAAGATATCTAAAGTTAACATCCAGTCTTAATGATGACGATTTAGATGATGATGACCGTAGTGGGATAACTGAAGCGAAAGATAAATTAAAAGAACTCTGTAACCGTAAAAGCTCTTTTAGTGCAGCAGCAGTTCAACACATTTTGCCAAATAAAAATGCACCATATTTAGCAGATGTAATCGGTGAGTTAGACCTTACGCCATAGAGATACTGCTAACCGCAAGACGATCTTAATGCTTGGCGACGTCAAGGTGCAGGTAAGAAACCCAAGCTGGCCTTAGAAATATTAACACAAAACGGCTCAGTAAACGTGGCTGTTCATGCTTTAGTAAATTAGCAGTGGTGTGAGCTAGGTACGAGACAAATTGAACGTGACAGGGTGAGCTTACTTTTTGAAGCACCAATATTTATTCCATGTCAGCAATGCGGTAATACCTTCTACCGCCATAGTCTAGCCTACGAGCAAGAATGTATGGAGTGCATCAATAGGCCTGGTTAGTTCGATAAAGCTAACTGACGTACAAGATAATATCTCGCTCTATCGAGTGTTTGTGTGTGTTCTGAGACCCGAGTTTTTGTATTTAATTCAATAAATTAAGGAAATTAATAATGACTATGCCAGCGAATGAAATTGAAGTAATTTGTCCCAGCTGCGGCATAAAATACGACGACTGGACGCGCGGTTCGATTAATTTGGACTTGGACAACTTTGATGATGCCTACTTAGACAAATGCAGTAGCTCCGTTTGCCCCCATTGCAAACATAAGGTTCATCATAATGTGCTGACCGTCAAGAAAGGGGTTTGGCGTATTTCATGAGGCGCTAGCCGCTTGAAAACTCAGAGCCGAACGAGTTCGCGAAAGAATATTATCTATTTTAACATGGTGCACCTTACTAATTTTTTGCATTATCAAGGATGAAAAATGAAGTCAATTTTTAATACCCTCGACATATTTGTTGGGTACCTTTCCTTCGGCATTATGACCTTCTTGCTTTACTTTAGCCTTGGGTCTATCGCTATCCTCTCCCTTCTTGCTATTCCTGTACGCTTTTTTGAATATGGTTCGGGTATCAATGAGTTGGATTTGGCAGAAGTCGGTTCGCTTGTTCTTTTATGTCTTGTTATCTGGCGCTTTTTCAGTAGAGGTGCATCGCAACAATGGCGACGATGGCAATTAGTTCGTCGCTTTATTTTTGTGGTTGCCATGAATACTTTGGTTGTGTCTTTTTTCTTGTTTTTGTTATTCATTCTGGTGATTTTTGAAAATGGTAAAGTTGAGTCTGGGAGCCTTTATAAACTCGATGAATTAATCACTTTTTCAACAACCTTGACCATGATTCTCTCCATCTATGCTGCTGCACCTCTGGCTCCATTTTACTGCGAGAAGCGTGATGCATCCTTGTCAGCACCCTCTTCTTTTGCCGCTCCTGAATCAGACCCCAGCTCTGATTCTGATGGTTCCCAATCAACTTGTAAGACAGATTTTGAAGATAATTTGAAAAATTATAGAACGCCAGACAATCCTTGGGAAAAAGCATGATGAGTGTTATTAGATATGCGATATTAATTGGTCTATTTGTCAGCGCTCAAATACAAGCTCGCGAAACTCCATTTAATAGTGACGACGCTGACTTGTTGCTGCAATCTTGTCGGGAAGTGGTCGAGATATATGACCGTAAAGATCGTCTTGACAAGTATGCCACGTTTCATACCTCTACTGCAGAAGCTTTGCGTGCCGGTTATTGTATTGGTGTGTTAGTGCAGTACGGTAGGCAATCAAAAAGCTGCTACTCGAGTCGTTACAACAGCAGCAATTGGTTTGAGTTGGCAAAGGCAATTGCAAGCTTATCCCTTGGAGAGAAAGAAGTTGAGAGAATTCAGGTAAGCACCCTGCTAGAGAGGGTATATTGCAATGGCTAGTCGCTTAACCGTGCCCGATGCTATCAGACAACTATTTGATATTGATGTTGCAAGCCAAAGTCAGGTACTTAAAACCAAGGCGGATTCACTTGTACGCAATAAGCTCATAAAAATTGAAACTGAACAGAAAGTGCAACGGCGGTCCAAATATCTAGCTCCTGGTCAAATGACTGTACTGTTTAATGCGTTGTTGCTCAATGCGGTGTTTCATGACCCTAAGGACGTGAAACGAATCTTTGAGAATAAAGCTTATCGGCAGGAATGCGCTAAAGCGGTGAGGGCTTTGTTTGGCAGTAATAATTCTTTGATGGGGATTGCTTTAAACAATGGGTTCGCCGTCGCGTTTGCCGATGCTTTGGCTGGCGATTTCGATTTATATCAGGACAAGTTACCCAATCCGTTTGCCGTGCTACCTCAGTTGGCATTGGGAAAGAACCAAAGCTTATTACATGCCTTGCTTGCTCAGGCTGCTGCTATGGGTCCTGCCGACAATTTACTGCTGGCTTACTTACAAGGTGATCTCGATAAAGCCGAACAAATGGCATCCTTGATCGATACAGACAATGACGCGGTAAACCACTTAAAGCGGCATGTTGAAAAAGCATGTCGAGAAGCGGTCGAATTTGAAGATTTGTTGACGCATTTCAGAAATATGTAATTTATTCATTTGAAGGCTTGTTAGTGCATTGCACTAGGTGATTCTGCGTTTGTCCTCAACAAACGGAGTTAACCATGACAAGTATGAATGAAATGGTCATCAATTTTCGTATA
The DNA here is from genome assembly GCF_031932075.1 of Shewanella sp. SP1S2-4. Lineage (NCBI taxonomy): Bacteria > Pseudomonadati > Pseudomonadota > Gammaproteobacteria > Alteromonadales > Shewanellaceae > Shewanella > Shewanella sp. SP1S2-4. Next base: position 55,031 of record NZ_JAUOET010000009.1, on the reverse strand, counting down.
ACCGAAACCTGCAATGATCGCTGCAAATACTGCCCTGCCACTAGGGAAAGCAAAGATCCGCAAGCGGAGTTACACCACGCATCAGGGGATATTCAATCCCTGATGCTAAAATCCTCAGACTATTTTTTTTCTAAAAATCCCACTCGTGAGGTTTTAGGTTACCAGACGGTCAAGATCAATTTTACGGGTAGATCACCTGCGATGGCTGGCGGGCGCTGAACAATGAAAAAATACAGTAAAGATAAAAATATTAATGCTTTAGTGCATCAATTACTGCAGCGTGGTGAGTGGGACATTCGTAGGGGGCGTCATCCTGTTTTGACGGCCCCTACTGGCAAAAGACTCACAGTCCCCAGCACACCGAGCGATCATAGGGCATTTTTGAATTTCAAACTTGATGTTCGCCGATTGCAGGGGCTTTGACTTTAGGTGTTAGGGCCCCTTGCAATCGATAAATCGTTAATTTTAGGAGAATAAACATGTCAAATAGCAACAATAATAGTAATCACAAGGCTAACCAAGCTAACTCGAATAAGGGCACCTCTGGTACTAACCCTGCTTACCAGAAATCGCAGGATAACCGTAGCAATCAGTTGAACCCTAATAACCCCATCCATAATGGTAAAAAATAAGGAGCTGGTTATGCCTGATACATCTGAAATGTCACAAGATGAGTTAGATACTTGGTCAGATATTAATAACCCCAATAATGACGCTGATATGGATGATTGGGCGGATGCCCATAACCCCAATAATGATGCTTACTTGGGCGATGATTAATAAGTAAGTATTTAATTAATCTTAAGTTATGTTTATCAAAGGTGTGGCATTGCTACACCTTTTTATCACTACTTACAAGATATTGGAAACAGTGATCCCAGTGCTTTGCAGAAAACCCTGAATAGGGGCCGTAAAGTATCCATGCCTTATATAAGGCTTTAGTAAATATAAGATGTTCTAGCTTATTTCGCGGGTTTACGCGAGTAAATTGAGTGTTCAGTATCCTCACGCTAATTTACTCAACTAAACATTACCTCCATTATCTGAAAAAGAAACTTGAATAAAGCTGTTGGTTCAAATTAAGTCAGGCACCGCAAAAGTGGGTGCCAACTTGTTCTAGATTGAGCGACTAGATTATATCTGATGGGCAGCTTTGGATTTCTTTAGCTGCCTTTTTAGTGCTTTGTGTATAGGGTCAACAGGTATGCGGCCAACGTAACCGAATCCCTTTTTTCGTTCGGCTTTGGCAAATATTCGCATCTCATTTTTTAATTCCGCAATAGAGCCATGTGAACTGTTGAAGTATGGTGTTGGATACACTGCTGAGTAGATGTGGAATTTAAGATGCTCAGCCGCCGTATCCTTATAATAATGATCCAGCGCGGACTGGATAATGAGCAGCGCCTCAGAACCATCAAATTCAGCAATGTAATATTTTGTGGTTTCTAATTCAAATCTGTATTGACTGACTATCTCTGTGATCTCATCTAATCCACGAGTCTGGAGTTTAGTTAGCTCAATTAAACGTAGGTAAGCACTTAAGGCGTTTGCTATATATGCCTGTTTTATTTCAAGATTGAACCGTTTATTAAAATGCCACATGAAGGGATTAAGTAATGCGTTAACTCGTACCGCCAACTTTCCTTCCTTAGTTTTTGCACCTGTAGAGCGCCCACCATGCAATTTGCAGCGCCCATTAGTTTTGTTGCCATAACGCTGGCATGGGTTGCCACTTCGGGTCTTTGCTCCGCAGCGGGGAAGCGTTTCTAAATTAAATCTACTCATTAATATTTTTCTCTTTGGATCAACAAAAGTGGATCTACAACTGTTGGATCTGCTTCGGTTCATGGGCTTTGTTTTGCATTTCAAACAAATACGCGCTGGGATAACATCGTCAAATACCTCTGACAGCAGTGAGCTATTGGTTTTTGTGCGTTTTAGTTTGTTTTAAGCAAATCTGCTGGTGGATCATCTTCCGTAAATGGATCATGAACTTTTATCGGTTCATAGGGTGCTGAAGCTGTGATCCACTCAAAAGCTGATCCACTATGTGATGTAAACTTGATGTTCTCGAGCTAATGGATTCTTTGAGTTGCTGGGCATGGCTTAGCTCGTTAAACCAAGCAAATGTTGTCCACCTTCTGTTATTGATAGTATTTACTGCGTTATCAGTGTTTTCTCGTTTCTTCTTTCGCTGATTCATTTCAAAGGTGATCAAAGGATTAACCAAGAGAATGTCTTTGGTGTCATCAAATGTTGCTGATGGCAGGAGCTTATTGCTGAGAAACGTGCGCGCTTTGATATTGAGCTCCTTTGTAAATGCTTTCGCAAAGTAACTAAGGCGGTAAATGGCATTCTTGAGTGATGGCTTATTTCCTCGGCGCATAATGTTGAAAGGGCTATCAACTAATGAAGCTGTCCCACCAGCTCGTTCCCATTGGGATTTAAGCTGACTCAACAGTTTGTGTGGATAGTTAATTTTGTGCCCACTAAGCATAAGAGCAACATGATAGTGTTGTATTTCTGATTGATGTCGCTCTCTGGCACAAAGGTATTGCACTTTGCATTTGTATTGCTTTGATAGCTTTTCGACTTGTAGATCAAGAAACTGAGAAATTTGATTATTATCAGCAGAAAACTGGTGTGGATGTAGATCAATTCTGACAACCATCACTTTGCTGTAGTGACTTAGCATCGTTTCACAACTTGAGATGATTTTGTTCACCAGCTGTGGCTTAAGCCCTTGAGATTTAGGTTTATAGACATGGTATGCATGATTCTTATACGCCATTAATGTTGAATTATGCTTACTGATACAAAACATAGCTTTGCCTTCTATTTTTGACATCCCAATAATAGGCGGCCATATATTATTTAATATCCGCCGTTTTATCGGGTTTGATCTATGGTGTTTCTTACAGCCCTAAGGGGTTTTAAGGCTTTTTAGTCGGTTTTGATTAGCGCGAATAGTGGGTCAAACTGTGTCATCTCGATTGATAAAAAAAGCAGGCTAAGCCTGCTTTAATCCTATTGGTAGACAACATGCTTACTTCAACAGCCATTCGCGCACATTTTTGAACAGCCAACATGAGCGACCATTCTCAATCAATGACGGTTTGGGAAACCTCCCTGATTTAATTCTTCGTCCTAAAGTTGACCGACTGATGCCGAGTAGTCGCTGGATTTCAGGTTTTTTGACTATTCGATACTCATCAATAAATAGCGCTAAGTGATCGTCGTTTGGGTTCTGCATTAGCACTTTCCACCGCCATTAACTGTTTGACGAGAAGCGACCCACTCAGTTAGCTCTGATAAAAGCCAGCCAACAGAAGTACTCTGTGGATAGAGCTGCCTGCGTTTAGGGAAAAGGCCTCTACGCTCAAGTGACCATGCAGTAGTACGTGAAATTGAGGTGATTGATTTGCGTTCCGCTTCACGAACGATGCGGTCTTGTGAGTGACATTTTGTTTGATGCATGCATCATCTCCGATCATATTGATTTAGGCTGTTCGCCTTTGTTGATGGGATGATTATTCTTTATTAAATAGTGACCTAATAGATAGGCGGCCTGGCGGCCGCTATTTATTTTTTAACCAGTTTTACGTAAATAACGAATGGTATTTTGCCATTTGAGCTTCAGGCAGTTTTCTAAACTCTTGTTTAGGCGCTCCTTTCATTCGGCCAGCTTCTGGTGGAAGAGTATTGTTAACCACATCCATGAACAATGCTGCTTTCCTGTCTTTTGGAAATGCTATTCCTAGTTCTATGCAATGTTCGTCCACCCATTGAAGTATTGTATTTAGTGGGTAAGGGTGGTTATGCTTTGAACTATAGAAATCTTTAAGTATTTCGATAAGAATGCTCATGGCATGATTGTATTTGTTGTAATAGCTCGCCATTATTTTTAGCTGCTCTGATTGGATTTTGTTCACCCCAGTTTCGAACATAAATTTTTGTGTCATTGCTGTATTATGCTGGCCTATGCATAAAAATACTGATGCAATAAGGTTTTCCAGATGCGGCTGCAAGTGATGTAGATGAGCTAGACATTGTCCATACTCTGAAGAATCTTCCTGGCGATGTTTAATTAACTCCCCAACTCGACTTTGTAATGTGATTCTATCTGTTACCGCTTTCTGAAATTTTGTGAAAATTTTTAGTAAGTTACTCCATTCTGTGGGAATCTCATCCCCTACGTGGTAATGATTTAACTCAGGCTGTAGCTCATTTATTCGTGATATCTCTTTTTTGAGACTATTCAGCATGTTGAGGGCGGTATCGTGTTGTATATCAATGTGCTCGTTTGACGGAGCATAGTTATCCAGCTGAACTAGATAGTTAAAGTACATAGCTGATTTCATTTAATTACCATTAACTATTGGGTCTATAAGATTCGCAACTAAGTTAAGTGCGTTTAGACGTTCATCAAAGTAGTCATATCGGTCGTAAATACCTTCAACGCCTTTTATCTTATGGTTGAGACATCTTTCAGCAATATGAGATGGTACTCCTTGCTCTGCGAGTAAACTTCGGCAAGTTCTTCTGAAATCGTGAATCGTAAAATAGGGGATATCTCCCATCCTATTGAGTGGTTTTTTCGTTTTGCTCGAATCCTGTCCGAAAAGAGCTGCAATTGCTCTATTGAGCGTATCGCCTGATACGTGAGGATTCTTGCTAGTTTTGCGATTAGGGAAAACATACTCTGAACCACAACCCCTGATCTTCAGTTCTTCAAACCATGATACAACCATATCTGGAAGTGGGATTGATATTGCTACTGAGCTTTTTGTCCTTGGTTGTGGTAATTTCCAGATCTTTAAATTTAGGTTGACCTCACGCCAAGTGAGTTTGAAAAGCTCACCTTTTCGAATCCCCAATGAAACTAATAAAGCTGCTGCTAAGTAATTATCTCTCCCAAAACTGCTTATATTTTTTCTGGCTACATCAAAAAAAAATTCTAGTTCTTTAACAGACAGAGCTCTTTCCCGACTTTTTTCAGCCCCACCAGCATCAGCAGGTTTAAAGTGGCTCGCTGGATTGCCATCTTTTAAACCAAGCTTACAAGCATGAGCAAAAAGCTTTTTGCAATGAAGTAGGGTGTCGTTAGCGACACAGGGACGATTACTATGAGCGACCTTTTGAATTATGTTTCTTATATCAAGGGGCGTTACATCTTTAATTTGCAAGCGACCAATATATGGTTTGACTTCTTTTGTATAGATTCTTAGTGGGATCTCGCTGTGTTTAAGCTGTTTTTTGGCATCTACAAACCAGTCATCGAATAGATCATCAACAGTATGAATTTTTTCTTCACTGAGTTTTGCTCTTTCAGCTAAAGGATCAGATCCTTTAATAATAGACTGTCTAGCAATTGCGGCGGCAGCTCTAGCATCCGCAAGTGACATGTGAGGATACTGGCCTCCCTCTAAAGTCATAAAACGCCTTTTGCCATTGACTGAATATCTTATTTCCCAGCTGGCTATGCCTGCCGTCTGTACTCTAATGTAAAGTCCATCACTAACAGCCTTTCTACCTACCTCTTTACTGCGAATAAATGCCTTTATTTGCTTATCATTCATTGTTTTAGGCTCTAAATGGTTACTAAGTTAACTTTAAGTGGTTACTAGCTTGGTTTAGTAACCACTCTAGTAACCACTTTTGACATAACAATAGCAAACAATCACGAACCTGTAAAAACATAAAACCCAGCAAGTACTGGGTTTAATTGGTAATTTTAAACAATGGCAATCAGCCTAAAACATCATTCCACGTTCTGGATCTGCTCGCGCATTTGCTCGATTAGCACTTTAAGCTCAACGGCGGCCGAGGTGATCTCACTGCTGATGGATTTAGAGGCGAGGGTGTTCGATTCGCGGTTAAATTCCTGCATCATAAAATCTAAACGGCGACCTTCGCTACCGCCTTTCTTGAGGATGCGGCGCGCTTCGGCTACATGGGCTTCGAGTCTGTCCATTTCTTCGGTGACATCTTGTTTCTGAGCCAGAAGCACCATTTCTTGCTCGATGCGGGCAGGATCCAGTTCACCTTTAATTTCTGCAAGTCGGTTGGTGAGCTTTTCGCGTTGATACAACATCACTGTAGGCATGTGCTCGCGTACGACGGCGATTTGCTCGCTGACTCCATCTAAGCGGCTTAATAACATGTCTTTGATGGCTTCGCCTTCGCGGCCGCGGGCTTCGATAAATTGATCTATGGCTGAATCGAAGGCTGTCATCAGATCGGCGCCGATGGCATCCATATCTTGTTCACCGCTCGCTAGCACGCCTGGCCAGCGCAGGATGTCGGTAAGATTGACTTCGCCCTGTCCCGCTTCTTGCTTGAGCCAAGTGGCAGCGCCTAATAGTTGTTTTGCTAGCGCTTGATTCAACTGCAGCTCGTTATTGCTGTTGTCTGCCAGTTCGTAGCGCAGATTGACTTCAACTTTGCCGCGGCTTAAGCGTTTACGTAGGCGGTCGCGCAGTACAGGTTCGAAGCTGCGGAATTGCTCGGGTAAACGCAGGTAAGTTTCGAGATAACGTTGATTGACTGAGCGAATTTCCCAGGAGGCAGTGCCCCATTGTGCTTTGTGCTCGATGCGAGCGTAGGCTGTCATGCTTTGGATCATGGGTTGTCCTAATGGTTTAATCGTCATAATGAGAGGCGATTATAGAGTCAATGGCTTTAGGATTAAAGGCATACAGCATAAGACCGCAAGTTAATGGGTACTTTGCCTAGATGAGTTTGCCAGAGAATCACCCTAAGCATGGCATCCTAAGGCTCAAGCCCTTATAATATGCAGCCAAAATCGGTCAATGACTCAGAATACAGGAATCTCGCATGCGTCCAAGTAACAGAACGCCAGCACAAACTCGTCCCATCACTATCACTCGCCAGTTTACGGCCCATGCCGAAGGTTCTGTGTTAGTGGAATTTGGCGAAACGAAAGTGCTTTGTACCGCCAGTTTTACTGAAGGTGTGCCACGTTTTCTTAAAGGTCAGGGTCAAGGCTGGGTGACGGCGGAATACGGCATGTTGCCACGTTCGACCCATAGCCGTATGGATCGTGAAGCCGCTCGCGGTAAGCAATCTGGCCGTACGCAAGAAATTCAACGTCTTATCGGTCGTGCTCTGCGCGCTTGTGTGGATATGAAAGCTCTAGGCGAAAACACTATCGTGATCGATTGTGATGTGATCCAAGCTGACGGTGGCACGCGCACTGCTTCTATCACTGGCGCTTGTGTGGCCTTAGTGGATGCGCTGAACTGGGCACGCGGTAAAGGCATCATTAAATCTAACCCGCTTAAATTCCTTATCGCTGCAGTCAGCGTCGGTATTTACAAGGGTGAAGCGATCAGCGATCTAGAATATATCGAAGACAGCGCCGCTGAAACTGACATGAACGTGGTGATGACGGAAACGGGCAAGATCATCGAAATTCAAGGCACCGCCGAAGGCGAGCCATTCAGCCATGAAGAATTACTCGAACTGTTGGCATTGGCGAAGAACAGTATTCGTGAAATCGTAGATGTGCAGAAAGCCGCACTGAACTAATAGTGTGGTGATGAAAAAGCCCCGTCATGTTACAGAGTGCGGGGCTTTTTATTAGCTGCAACTTTTTATCTGCAGCAAGATGCTAGTGTTAGACAAGCCCTGTACTGAATTAAATGTTGCCCAATAAAACATTACCTAATAAAAACCAATAAAAGACAAAGCCGTAAGGAGATATTGTGAAAGCCTATCAACGTGAGTTTATTGAATTTGCCTTAGAACGTCAGGTGTTGCGATTTGGCGAATTTACCCTTAAATCGGGTCGTATCAGTCCTTATTTCTTCAATGCGGGTTTGTTCAATACTGGCCGTGACTTAGCGCGTTTAGGTCGTTTCTATGCCGCTGCGTTGGTGGATTCTGGCATTGATTACGATTTGCTGTTTGGCCCAGCTTACAAAGGCATTCCGATTGCGACCACTACGGCGGTTGCCCTGTGTGAACACCACGATATCGATATCCCTTACTGCTTTAACCGCAAAGAGAAAAAAGATCACGGCGAAGGTGGCAGCTTAGTCGGAAGCGAGCTGAAAGGCCGCGTTATGTTGGTAGACGACGTGATCACTGCCGGTACTGCGATTCGTGAGTCGATGGAAATCATCGAAGCCCATAAGGCACAATTAGCCGGTGTGTTGATCGCCTTAGATAGACAAGAAAAAGGCAAGGGCGAGTTATCGGCTATTCAAGAGGTTGAGCGTGATTTTGGCTGCGGCATTGTTGCGATCATTAAACTTGCCGACCTCATTAGCTATTTATCAGAAAAGCCTGGAATGGAAGCGCAACTTGCCGCCGTGAGCCAGTACCGCGAACAATACGGTATTTGAGTCTAGCGTTTGGCCGCTGGTATTGATCAAGTGGGTATCACTAACTTTGTGAAATCAGTTAATCAGCCAGTAATGACCTTATCTAGACCGAGAAGGGTTTGATTGGGTTGGTATGAAAACAAAAAAACGCTGCGATTCTATAGAAGGAATCGCAGCGTTTTTTTGTTGAGTGGTATTGATTGCTATTGATTTAGGCACGCTTCAATACACTTATTTCGACTGGTGCAAAAACTCGGCGCGGGTCGCAGGGTTAGACTTGAAAATGCCGCCCAGCGCTGTGGTAGTGGTTGAACTGGTGGAGTCCATCACACCACGGGATTTTACGCAGTAATGCACAGCATCCATTTTAACCGCAACATCTTTAGTTTCGAGCAAAGTCTGCAGCGCGACTAACACTTGCTGAGTCAAACGCTCTTGCACTTGTGGACGTTGGGCAAAGAAACGCACGATACGATTAATCTTTGATAAACCAATGATTTTTTTGCGTGGTAGATAAGCTATTGTCGCAGTGCCATCGATCGTCACTAAATGGTGTTCGCAGGTGCTGGTGAGGCTAATGTCTTGCACTCGCACCATTTCATCGAAGCCCATCTTATTGTCGATAACCGTGATCTTAGGGAAGTTAGCATAATCTAAGCCGGAGAAGATTTCATCGACGTACATTTTAGCAATGCGGCGCGGCGTATCGGCAAGGCTATCGTCTGACAGATCCAATGACATTAATGTCAGGATTTCTTTCATATGATGTTCAATCTTGTCTTTACGTTCTTCACTGCTGTAAACGCTTGGGAGCATTGGGGTTTCAAGCCCACGTTCTAATAACGCGGCTTGTACTTTTACTGCTGCTTCACTTAATGCCATCTTATCCTCCACTACGTCGTAGCGGCTATAACAGAAAACCTATGCTGAGCATCGAGTGGTACTTGGGCTGTTCAGCATCAGATACAAATTATTGTTATTCTCGCTAGGGCAAGAATAGGGGGAGGAGGATAACGCGAATTGCAGATAATTCATACCGAAAAACGATCATGGGCCACATGAAAAAGCCGATAGTCCTTATCGGATATCGGCTTTAAATCAGCCACTGCCAATCGAGTTTAGACTGGCAGTGACGGCAAGTTTGAGTAAATCCTAAAGTTTTAGATTGGTTTTTAGGAAGCTGAGCATTTGTTCATAGTATTTCGCTCTATGCACATCGTTATAAAAACCGTGCCCTTCATTGTCCATTACTAGTTTTTGGTAAGGATAATTGTGAGCTTTTAGGCCCTTCTCGAGGGATTCGAGTTGCTCAATTGGCGCTCGCTCATCTTCACCACCGTGAACGAGTAAGAGGTTCGCTTTTAATTTGGCAACGTTTTCTGAGGGCGACATGGCTTTTAGGGTGGCTTTGTCTTGGCCAAGTACGTCCTTGAGATAGCTTGTTCCTGAACGTGTTCTGGCCACGTCACCTTCATCAAACATTAATTCAAGATCATACACACCAGCAAACCCAACCGCGCATTTAAACATATCGGGCGCTAATATGGCGCTTTGCAGTGCGCTATAGCCGCCAAAGCTACCGCCAGCAATACACACCCGTTCTTTATCGGCAAGGCCTTGGTCAATGACGTACTGAGTCGCGTCTATAATGTCGTGCTGAATATCTGACCCCCATTTTTGATAGCCAGCTTGCTCGAAGCTCTCACCATAACCGCCAGAACCACGGAAGTTCACCTGCAACACCGCCATACCATTTTGAGCGAGTAATTGATTTTGTGGATCAAATCCCCACCAGTCGCGGATACCGTGTGGACCACCGTGCGGATTGACAACTAAGGGCAGATTTTTAGCTTCTTTACCGAAAGGTAGCGTCAAATAACCGTTGATTGTCTTACCATCACGACTGGTGAAACTGATGGGTTTTACCTCCGCCATTTGCTCTGGGTCGAGCCATTTTTTAGCGGCTGCTAGATATTCAAGTTTCAGTTTTTTCGTATCAAATATGTAGTAATCACCAGGATTACGATCGTTAAATGCAACTACAACGAGTTTTTCAGCATCTCGGGTTTCGCTAACAATTCGTACTTGATGTCCCGGTACAGCAGCAATTAAATCCTTGAGTAGTTTGGCGTGGTTGTCGTTGTTATCAACAAAGGCATAGCTTGGATAGCCATTTTCAAACTCAATGGCGTAGAGCTGCTTATTGGTGCCGTTGATCCAGAAGTTGCTGGGATCAACGACCTCATCTTGAATGATCTCGGCCTTTTCGCCTGTTTCTAGGTTGATGCGATATACACCTAAGGTTTCAGTGCCCACGCGACCCGCAGCATAGATGGAATTTCTATTATCAGCGAAGGAGATAGGCGTAAAATCACTTAAGCCTAGGTTGAGTTTATCGGTGTTTATCCATTCGCTATCTTTGCGGTAAAAGACTTTAGTGATGTTTTTGCTGTCTTCCCCTGCCACAAAGCGGACTTCACCATCATGGTCGGTCATAAAGCGAGCTCGGCCTATGGGGGAGCCTGTTATGCGTTTGCGAACCCCGCTAAAAAGGTCAACGCGGTAGACATCCTGACGTGTTTCACTTAAGTCCGGGGCACCAGTCCATGGGAGCGCATTGACCAGCATATAGCGCTCATCATCCGGTAGAGGGTCCAGTATGAATGCTGTGGCATTTATGGCGGTATTTTTCCTGAGATTTGAACCCGTTTGCTGCTCGCCGCTGTTATAACCAAATAGATATTTAGGGCGAGAACCATCGGCGTTGACCGCCATTAACTCGCCGTAGTATTGGGGGACATCGCTCCAGCCCTTAAGGTATTCTTTTGCCAGCACAATGCGCTCGCTATTGGCCCATTCATAGGTGCCTACCTGGGCGTTGCTTGGGAAGCGAATCGCATTCAGCAGTTTTTTGGTTTGAGCATCTAGTACTATGAGTACATTTTTACCCTCGACACTGGTAATTGCACTTAAGTATTTGCCAGTAGGAGATATTTTTACGTTCGCGTATTCATCTCCTCGGCTAAATAATTGTGATTGTGATAATGCACTCGTTGCCGAGGTCTCAACCGCAAATGTGTTGATAGGCATCATGGGTAAGCAAGTGGTGGCCAAAACGACAAAAGGCAAAATTTTCATCTGACATCCTTGTAAAATCATTGTGTTTTTTGTTCTGAAAATGTTTTTCGAGGATAAAACAAAAGATGAAGTGAAACAAGGAAGGAATATTGAAAATAAAGGACGATAGTTACCGTCCTTTATGTTGAAAAATCATTAGCTTTGCAACAGTTGATGTTGGATAAAGCGCCACTGTTCATCGAAGTGTGTGGTAGGTTTGAGTTTGAATTCACTTCGTATAAATTGAGCGATTCGGCCTTCGGCAAAGGCTAACAGTAAATTGGCTAAAATTGCCTCATCTAAATTAAAGCCTTTGCCTTCTCGCAGCGTCTTTTCCCGCAAAATTTGCTTAAGTTGAGTTTCTATTTTGGCAAATAAATTACTAATGCGGCTACGGAGGCGTTCATTTTCTCCGAGCAGCGCATCACCATTGAGTACGCGGGAAATACCCGGGTTTCGCTCGGCAAAAATCAGCAGGAGTTGTAAAACAAGCTGGCAGCGCTTCATGGTGTCTTTTTCGTCATCCATGATTAAATTGATGCGCGACAATAACGACTCTTCGATAAATTCGATTAAGCCTTCGAACATCCGTGCTTTACTCGGGAAGTGACGGTACAGGGCGGCTTCCGATACACCGACTTCTGAGGCCAGTTTCGCTGTGGTGATCCTTTGTCCTGGGTTGGTTTCTAGCATTTGCGCTAGGCATTGCAAAATATGTTCACGACGATTAATTTTTGGGCTTACAGCCATTGCAGTATCCTTGGCTCAATAACGATTTTGGGGATTATTTAGTGCCTGAATGGCCAAATCCGCCTTCACCACGATCTGAGCTGTCGAACTCATCAACGAGTTTGAATTGTGCTTGTACTACAGGAACAAACACCAGTTGTGCGAGACGATCGCCAATTTCTAAGGTGAATGGACTGTCGCTACGATTCCAGCAAGATACCATTAGAGGGCCTTGGTAATCAGAATCTATGAGTCCGACCAGATTCCCCAGTACGATACCGTGTTTATGGCCAAGACCTGAGCGCGGCAAAATCACAGCAGCCAGCCCGGGATCGGCAACATGAACGGCAATCCCAGTTGGAATAAGCACGGTTTCACCCGGTGCTATGGTCAAAGTCGTGTCGATCATGGCACGAAGATCCATGCCTGCACTGCCCGGTGTGGCGTAGGCAGGTAAAGGAAATTCTGAGCCGATACGGGAGTCGAGAATTTTTAATTCAATCGGTGTTTTCATGTATTTGTTTTTTCTTTCACTATCAACGAAAGTAATTGCCGTGCCAGCGTGAGTTTGTCAGTGGCGGGCAAATCTTGGCTACCTTGCGGCCAAAACACTCGCAGGGCATTGGCATCGGCATTAAAGCCAATACCTGCAACGGAAACGTCGTTTGCGGCGATCATATTCAAGTTTTTACGTTTGAGTTTATCGCGGGCGTAGGCTTCTACATCATGGGTTTCTGCGGCGAATCCCACCACAAAAGGACGGTTAGGTAAGCTCGCAACCGTGGCTAAGATATCAGGATTCCTCACCAGCGCAAGTTGCATTTCTTCTGCCGATTTTTTGATCTTACAGGTGGCAATGTCGCTAATGCGATAGTCAGCAACGGCGGCGCAACCAATAAAAATATCTTTTTTATCAACGCTATCCATCACAGCATCGAGCATATTCTGCGCCGATTCAACATCAATGCGGGTCACGCCTTCTGGGGTGCTTAGATTCACTGGGCCAGAGACTAAGGTGACCGTTGCGCCCATATCTGCTGCGGCTTTGGCTAAGGCAAAGCCCATTTTTCCAGAACTGTGATTCGAAATGTATCTGACGGGATCAATCGCCTCACGGGTTGGTCCTGCGGTGATCAGCACCGACTGTCCTGCGAGTGGCTTAAATTCAACGGCGTCATGCGTGGCAAAAAATTGTGTAGCCAGTTCCGCTATGTCTAATGGCTCTAACATACGACCCGGGCCGACTTCACCACAGGCTTGACTGCCACTTGCGGGTCCCCAAAGGGTAAAGCCGCGGGATGCCAGACTGGTTAAATTCGCCTGCGTCGCCAGATTACGGTACATCTGCTGATTCATTGCCGGACACAGGGCGATAGGCGCCTCTGTGGCAAGACACGTGGTGGTGATCAGCTCATCGGCCATGCCGGCATTAATCCGCGCCAATAGGTTTGCGGTTGCAGGGGCGATGATGACGAGATCTGCCCAACGAGCGAGTTCGATGTGGCCCATGGCTGCTTCTGCCGCAGGATCGAGTAGGCTTGAGGCAACGGGATGTCCAGATAACGCTTGCAGCGTCAAAGGCGTGATAAATTCCATCGCACTTTGACTCATCACCACGCGTACATCAAAGCCACGCTCTTTTAAGCGACGGACTAAATCAGCACTTTTATAGGCCGCAATACCGCCACCAATGCCCAGCAGGACGTTTTTATTTGTCAGACTCACAGACATCATCCGAGATAGAAATAATGCCGCCAACAATATCACAAAGCGGTGAATTTTAGTGACTCTCCCAGTTCAAAAAATCTCGTCCATACTCAGTAAAGTGAAAATATGTGAGATGACAGGGAGGTCGCATGGGCATTAAAGATTGGCCTGAGGGGGAAGGTCCCAGAGATAAACTGTTACAAAAAGGGGCGGGGCAACTGTCGGATGCGGAGTTATTGGCGGTATTACTGCGGAACGGTTTGGCGGGATTAAACGCGGTTGATCTTGCAAGGTCGCTTATTAGCGAGTTTGGCGGCCTCAGAAACCTGCTTTGTGCGCCTCGAAATCAGGTATGTCGACTTCCGGGCGTAGGACCTGTAAAATACGCCCAGCTTCAAGCTGCTGCCGAATTAGCGCGGCGTGTAGCGCAGGAAAATCTGCAAAGAGGTCAAGTTTTAACAAATCCCGATTTAACTCGGGACTATTTAATGAGACAATTGGCCGATCGCTCCTATGAAGTGTTCGCAGTTTTACTGCTGGATAGCCAGCATAGAGTGATTCAATTTGTCGAATTATTCCGCGGTACAATAGACTCAGCCTCAGTGTACCCACGTGAAGTGGTGAGCTTAGTGCTGGAGAAAAAGGCCGCAGCAGTTATAGTTTGTCATAATCATCCGTCTGGTATTGCCGAGCCCAGTCAGGCTGACCGACGAATAACTGAGCGATTAAAAAATGCGTTAGCAACCATAGACGTATCCTTGTTGGACCATATGGTTGTAGGTGATCGAGAGATAGTTTCTTTTGCAGAACGAGGCTGGATTAATTAATCTAACACTTGATCTTCACTCTGTGATCGTGTATAAAATGCGCCCTCTTTGTGCCTCGGGCGACGGCCATACGAGGCACATTAATGCTCGAGCGTTAAAATTGTTTTTGGAGAAGATTGACATGTCAAGAGTATGCCAAGTTACTGGCAAGAAGCCGATGGTTGGTAACAACCGTTCGCACGCAAAAAACGCGACCCGTCGTCGTTTTTTACCTAACCTACAAAACCACCGTTTTTGGTTAGAAGAAGAAAAGCGTTTCGTACAGTTACGTGTATCTACTAAAGGTATTCGTCTGATCGACAAAAAAGGTATCGAAGTTGTTGTTGCTGAACTTCGTGCTCGTGGCGAGAAGGTATAATAGATCATGGCTAAAGCTAAAGGTAATCGTGAGAAGATCAAATTAGTTTCTACAGCTAAAACTGGTCACTTCTACACAACTGAAAAAAACAAGCGTAACATGCCTGAAAAAATGGAAATCAAAAAATTTGATCCAGTTATTCGTCAGCACGTTATCTACAAAGAAGCAAAAATCAAGTAATCCTTGGTTAGTGTTTCGAGAAAAGCCCCTTATTTAAGGGGCTTTTTTTTGCGCATTTTTTAGTGGTTAGTCATCAAGTTGAGATAATGGCCTCGCAAACTTAAGCCACGGAATCCTCCCCTGCAAAGTTAAAAAAGTGTGAACACTTGCTGAAAATATAAAATAGTGCAGCTCTAAGCACTTTAAATCATAAAAACTGCACTTTAGTGAGAATAAATTCTTTATATGTGAATTAAAATGCAATACCATACGCGAAAGTTAGCGATTCATTCCTGGCATGTCATAGTGACGCTGCCAGCTCAAAAATGAGGTGTAAATAACGCGTGCGTACCACTGAACTGGTTGATGGATTTCGTCACTCTGCCCCCTATGTTAATGCTCACAGAGGTAAAACTTTTGTGGTCATGCTGGGTGGTGAAGCTTTGGCTCAAAATCACTTCCGCGCCATCTTAAATGATGTCGCCCTGCTGCACAGTTTAGGGATTAAAGTGGTGTTAGTGTATGGCGCTAGACCGCAGATTGATGCTGCATTAGCCGTCAACGGTATTGAACCTGCCTACCACGAAGGTGTGCGTATCACGGATGAAGACTCGCTCAAAGTGATCAAGCAAGTTGCGGGTGCACTGCAATTTGATATCACAGCGCGTTTATCCATGAGCTTAAGTAATACGCCGATGCAAGGCGCGCAAATTAACTTAGTGAGCGGAAATTTTGTGATTGCTCAACCTCTTGGTGTCGACAATGGGGTGGATTTTTGTTTAAGCGGTAAAGTTCGTCGTATCGATGTGCAAGGCTTAAAACGTCAGCTCGATAACCACTGCATCGTGTTGATGGGGCCGATTGCGGCTTCTGTGACGGGTGAAAGTTTTAATCTCACCGCCGAGGAAATCGCGACTCAAGTGGCGATCAAACTCAAAGCAGATAAGATGATCGGTTTTAGCTCACAGAACGGTATTCTCGATCGCAATGGCGATGTCATTGCCGAGTTGATGCCGAACGATGCGCAAAACATCATGAACAAGCTGGCCGAGCAAGGTTCTGCCTGCATTGGCACTATGGCTTTTTTGAAAGCCAGTATCGATGCTTGCCGCAATGGTGTGCCACGTTGTCATTTAGTTAGCTACCTTGAAGATGGTGCTTTACTACAAGAGCTGTTTTCCCGCGAAGGGATAGGCACACAAATCGTCACTGAGAGTGCTGAGCGTTTACGCTGTGCGTCAATCGCCGATATTGGCGGTGTGTTGAACCTTATCCGTCCATTGGAGGAACAAGGCATTCTGGTGCGTCGTAGTCGTGAGCAGCTTGAGATTGAAATCGAACAGTTCATGTTGATTGAACGTGATGGTTTAGTGATTGGTTGCGCTGCGCTCTATCCTTTTGAAGAGGACAATGCGGGCGAGTTTGCCTGTTTGGTGGTGCATCCCGATTATCGCGATGCCGACAGAGGGAGCTTACTGCTGAAGAACATTATCAATCAGGCCAGAAACCGCGGCTATTCACGCTTGTTTGCGCTGACAACTCGGAGCATTCACTGGTTCCTCGAGCATGGTTTTGTGATTGAAGATGTTGAAGCACTGCCACAGAAGAAAAAGCAGTTGTATAACTATCAACGCCGCTCCAAAATTCTCGCGCTCGATCTCTAAGCCGTTCTAAATCAATCCAATCAATGCCAGCCTAGTACTCATATTAGCGCTGGCATTTTTATTGACATAATATGTCTTTGTTGGCAGGTTAAGACTTAACTGCACGGGAGATACTGCCAATGAGTCCTCAATTTTTTGAACTCGCCCCTTTAACCCAAACCTCTATCTTTAGTTTTATCGTCTTATTGCTCGGTTTAGCGGGTATCTTGCTGATGTTATGGCTAAAAAATATGCCAAAGATAGCGAAGTCAGCGAGTTTAGGCATATTGCTGGTGATGATGGGCGGATTTTCTTGGGTCTTTTATCAGTCTAATAGTGCCGAGTTAGTGTTAACCGATACTGAGCTTACCTTGGATGTGCCCTTCTATAAAGTGCAGTTATCCCGCGCGGATTTATTGCCCGCCGAGGCACGCATAGTCGATTTGCAACAAGAGGCAGAATTGACTCCGAGCTTTAAAACCAACGGCATAGGCATGCCGGGATTTCAATTGGGCTGGTTTAATCTACAGGGAAAAGGTAAGGCATTTTTGGCAATAACAGATAAATCGCAGTTAGTGTTAGTGCCAACGGCTAAAGGCTACAGTTTATTACTGACAGTACCGCAAGGGAGTGAGTTTTTAGCACAGTTACAGAAGTAATCATCATATGTCATCGCTTCTGCCACTGTGTTTATCGGCGTGATAATGCTCACGCCGTTTTGCGTTTATAGGCCATATCTAAGGTAAAGACGAGCAGCGCGCTCCAGATAAAGCCGAAGGTCACACCTTTTTCGGCATCGAAGGGCTCATTAAACAGACTCACCGCGAGGATAAACATAATACTTGGGCCGATATATTGGAAAAAACCAAGCATAGACAATGGAATCCGTACTGCCGCCCCTGCAAAACACAGTAAAGGAATGGTAGTCACTATCCCAGCCGCCATTAACATCAGATTCAGTTGCCAATCGTTTGTCAGCATGCTCGCTGTTGCTGTGTCTAAGGTCGCGACTAGGTAAATTAGCGCGACCGGTAATAACACTGCGGTTTCGACCAATAAACCGGCCTTAGCATCCACATTGACCTTTTTTCGCAGCAGTGCATAGAAACCAAAGGTGCCCGCGAGTGCCAGTGAGACAATGGGAATAGAGCCAAAAGAGATTAATTGGATTAACACGCCAGCGCTGGCGAGAGCGACCGCAAACCATTGCAGTTTACGTAACCTTTCGCCTAGAAATAACATGCCAAGCAAGACGTTGAGCAAAGGGTTGATAAAGTAACCTAAGCTGGCATCGAGCATGTGATCGTTATTTACTGCCCAGATAAATAGCAGCCAGTTTCCCGCGATCAGTATGGAAGTAATGGCGAGAACCATCAGTTGCTTAGGTTGTTTAAACAGTAAGCGTAAGCGTGAAAAACCGCCAATAAATTGCATGATGATCAACATAAACACGAATGACCAAATCACCCGATGGAGCAAAATTTCGGTAGCGGAAACATGATTGAGTAATTTGAAATATAAAGGCGCAAACCCCCACATACAGTAAGCACTGACGGCGAGTAGGATCCCTTTGCGGTATTCAAGATCTGGCATGAGACATCTTCGAAGGACAACAAGACGGCGATTGTAGGTGTGTCTGACCGCTGACTCAAGGCATCACAGCGTTCTTTTGGTTACAGAATATCTCCGCAAAAGATTGAATGGACAATTAAAGTCAGTAAACATCCTGTTAATCAAGACGTTTACCTTAGTCAGTTTTGAGCCCTAAGGCAGTAATACACATCTAAATTTAATCGCCTAATCCACCATATAAGTCCCTGTTCCAAAAGCGATATGCGTGCCTTGCTCATTATGTAGTTCCATGCGGCATACTGAAACTCGATTACCCGCACGAATGACGCTGCCCGTCCCCGTAAAGGTGAGGCCGCGTCCCGGCCGCAGATAATCGACGCGCATATCAATCGTCCCTAAAGTTTGGAGGCGTTGTTGTAATTCTTCAATTGTCCAATCTTCACGGCTTGCGACCAGTCCTGCAAATGCGGTAAGTCCGCCGACCACATCTAGTACTGTAGCTGTGACACCGCCGTGGAGGATCTGTTGATGGATATTGCCAATAAGTTCTGGTTTCATATTGATGACCACTTCGACACCGTCGACATCGTAACGTTTGATATCGAGCCCGAGTAGATTATGGAAAGGGACATGTTGATCAAATACTGCTGCGACTCTTCTCAAAGCTTCGGCTTGGATTGGGCTGGTCATTTTGGGGTCCTTGTCACTGAGTGACGGTATTAGGCGTAATTGGATTTGTTATCAACACTGAGATAAACAAAGTGCGGCTTAGAGCAATTAATCTACAGTGAAGCTTACGGCTAATGCAACTCCGTCGCTAAAATGACGACACCGTTTCGGCAGTTTTTAAAGTATTTTATCCCGCGTTCGTTATTTTGGGCTTAGCCCACTAGGGTTAAAATAGCTGCAATCGTGGTGAATTGCCTCGTCTAAAGCGCTTTAAATTACCGTTGAATCCTGCATTTTGAACTAGTTTGGGTATAGAATAGGCCCCCTCACTTTTGACATAGAAGATCCATGGAAAAGCTCGTACTCGACACGCATGATGATCCGCTCTCGCAACGCCTCGCACAGGTGTTTGGTTACCGTGACTTTAGGGACGGTCAGCGGGAGGTGATAGAACGTGTCTGCGGCGGGCAAGATTGCTTAGTGATCATGCCAACGGGCGGCGGTAAGAGTCTGTGTTATCAGTTACCCGCCTTGATGATGAATGGCATCACTATTGTCGTCTCCCCATTGATTTCTTTGATGAAAGATCAAGTCGATAGCTTATTGCAAACCGGTGTTGCTGCGGCTTATCTGAATTCTTCTTTGCCGCGCGAGCAGAGTGCCGAAGTATTAAGGCAGCTACGCCACGGTGAGTTGAAGTTACTTTATGTGTCACCTGAGCGCTTATTAACCGCTGATTTTATTGAGCGTATGCAGTCTCTCCAGCTGGCGATGTTTGCCATCGATGAGGCGCATTGTATCAGTCAGTGGGGTCATGATTTTCGCCCTGAATATGCGGCGCTCGGCCAGTTAAAGCAACTCTTCCCCTATGTGCCCATGATGGCGCTGACCGCAACAGCAGATCAGGCGACTCGACAGAGTATTTGTGAGCGGCTCGGTATTGACCCGTTCCGTTTACTTTCAAGTTTCGATCGGCCCAATATTCGCTATACAGTCGCCGAAAAGCTTAATGCAGCTAATCAGTTACGACATTTTTTAACGCAGCAGAATGGTACTAACGGCATTATTTATTGCAGCAGTCGTCGCCGTGTCGATGAAGTGGCTGACCGTTTATGTCTGCAAGGTTTTAATGCCAAGGCCTATCATGCGGGAATGACGCAGGAAGACCGTGGTGCAGTACAGGATAGTTTCCTTAAAGATCAAATCGATATTGTGGTTGCCACTGTGGCTTTCGGTATGGGTATTAATAAGTCGAATGTGCGTTTTGTGGTGCATTACGATATTCCGAAAAGTATCGAGGCTTACTACCAGGAAACGGGCCGTGCCGGCCGTGATGGCCTTGATGCCGAGGCCTTTATGTTGTTTGATCCTGCCGATATTGGCCGGGTGCGACATTTGATTGAACAGTCTGAGCCCGGGCCACAGCAGCAAGTCGAATTCCATAAACTCAATACTATGGCGGCGTTTGCCGAGGCGCAAACCTGCCGTCGCCAAGTGCTATTGCATTACTTTGATGAGAGCGCACTAGAGCCCTGTGGTAACTGCGATATTTGCCTCGATCCGCCTAAGCGTTATGACGGCACCGAAGATGCACAAAAGGTGTTGTCATGTATTTTCCGTTTAGGGCAGCGTTTTGGTATTAATCACTTAATTGAAGTGTTGCGCGGCTCGAAAGGCGCCCCGATAGTCGACAGGGGTCATGATAAACTCACGACTTGGGGAATTGGCAAAGATAAGAGTCATGAGTATTGGTTGAGCGTGATCCGTCAGTTGATCCACTTGGGACTGGCGAGTCAAGATGTGACGCGAGGTTCATCTATAACCTTAAACCCATCGGCACGACCTGTACTCAAAGGTGAGGTGGCATTAATGCTCGCCGAACCGCGTATTCAGTTAACGACCACAAAACGTAAGGTGAGCCAGTCTAAGGCGCCGCTGAATTACGACCGTAAGCTATTCGCGCGACTCAAGTTACTGCGAAGAACCATAGCTGAGCAGCAGGATGTGCCACCGTATTTAGTGTTTAACGATGCGACGCTGGCGGAAATGGCGGCCATGATGCCGACCAGTGCAGGGGAAATGCTCGCCGTCAACGGGGTTGGCGAGCGTAAACTGAGTCGTTTCGGCGACGCTTTTCTCGATGAAATCGCGGCTTATTTAGCGGGAGAATAATGGTTTGGATTATTCTCACTGATTTTAACCTTACCCAATTGATTGATACTGGCGCGCTTAATTAAAGACTCTAACGTATCAAACTGCTGCATTGCCGCGATACCAATATTGACCTTGCTTGACCCCTGCCAAGGCTGAATACAGGCCACCAATTGATTGACTACTTTTTTAGCGCCAGCTGCTGAGGTATGCGGCAGGATAATCACAATTTCATCCATCGAATATCGGATTAACTTATCTTGCTCTCGCAGTCTGTGTTGTAGCTCATCCTGCAGAGGTGGTAAATCAACTTGCCGTATTTGACTCGCATTAAAAAGTAATAAAGACAGCGGGTAATTACCTTGTTTGGCGCTGTTTAAGGCTGATGTGACTTGTTGGAGCAGAGTTTCCGCAGGCTCCTCGCCTTCGATACGGGGCGCTCGATTATTTTGCTTATCAATCAAATACCAAATAGCCCCGCCGAGTAACGTCATCGCAATTAAGAACAAAGTGCTATAGGCCCAGTCTAGATTTAACTCTTGGAGGATCGATGCCTTTTCTGGCGCAGGATTATTCTGATCCTGTTGCAAATCTTGTTGATTCAGGCGGGCTTTAAATTGCAATATCCGTGCAGTGTTCATCCCTTGATTGGCGAGTTCGGCAGCTCGATAGCGTTTGAGTAAAAAAGAATAGGCCTGCTTAAAATCTCCTTGCACTAAGTAGTGATCGCTCATGATCCCGTAAAATCCTTTGAGATCAGAATACTGCTTTAGATTTTCAGCTTGTTCAATGGCGTGATTCATTAGGATTAATGCGGCATCGTCTTGATGTTGGGCAAAGCGTATTTGTGCCAGCAGACGAGTCGAGCGCATCATAGCCAATTGCTGATTGTGCTTCTTGAAGGTATTGATGGCGATAGAAAGGTATTCTTCGGCTGTGTCGATGCGGCCTTTATCGAGCGCGATCGATGCCAAAATGGCATAGCTGTAGGCAAGCTCAAGTGGCGAACCGAGTTCAGGCAGTAGTGCTTTTGCTTGTTTTTCGAGTTTATCACTGTAATCGAATTCTTGATTATCGAGCGCTATTCTGGCCGCATTTCGTAGAATGATATGTAATACCTTGCCCTTGGCATCTGAGCTCTGTATCCCTAAGTTGGTGTAATACATGGCCTGAGGGAAATCATGGGTTGCGTAGAGTAAATTACCCATGGCCGCATAAATATAAGCCTGTGGTGGCCAAACCCAATTCTGGGTCTGAGTATGAATGTCTGGATAAATATCGATGGCCAGACGTAAATCTTCGATGGCAGAGGAAAAGTTATCTGTGTCGGTATCGAGCTGACCACGTAAACGCAAGGCATCGACTAAGGCTTGGGGTTGTTGATAGCGTCGCGCTAAGGTAATGGCTGAATCCAGCAAGGGCAGCGCATTTTGAATATTGTTGTAGTTGAGGTTGGCGTCGGCTTGGCAAATCAAAAAGTAGGGGCGAACCTGATCGAGCTTAAGCTGTTTAGCATTGGCCTCGCCTAACTGTGCCACGTTGATTGCGGCTTCGTTCTCACCCAGTTGCAGCAGATTTTGGCATTTCAACACGCTCAACCTAAGTCGATTAATGTCAGAAGTGGCACGGGTCGTAAATTGCTTTTCTAAGGCAGTGATTTGAGTCAGGGCTTTACTGGGATATTGGTAGACGAGTTCTGTGAGCTCATCTAACTTGTCTATAGCACTGGCCCCAAAGGGGATCAGCCATAACAACAGGCTCAGTACCAAGACGCGAAAATCCATTTTGTGCTCCATAAAATGCGTAAGCTCTAATATCCTTAATCACTAAGGCGGGATTATAACTTTACTTAATCATTTTTTGCATAAAAAACTATTATTTTCTAAGGAGAATAAGTTAACACATCCCAGTGCTTTCTGAATCCAAACAGCGGGTTAATTCTGTGGAATCGATCACTTATTTGGGGATAAAACTCACAGTTATTGGCCTTAAGACAGGTCGAATGAGTGGAACATGAAAAAATTAGGGTTGACACTCTCGGCTAGGCAAGTTAAATATTAACCGTCCTAGATTATTTGAACAGAATAAATATTTAAATAAAATGAATAGAATTAGCAGCAAACTCGACCTCCTCCTCTCTCTCCTCGCGGTTTATACGCGGAGGTCTTAGTGTTGCACGCTCGATAAATAGGCAAAGCATTCACAAACCCCGCACCAATGTTGCGGGGTTTTTTGTATCTGAATACGGCAAAAGTTAAATAACGAACGGTGACGTTCCATGGAGAAGCGAGATGTCTAACAGAGTAATTATATTTGATACGACCTTACGTGATGGTGAGCAGGCGTTAGCCGCAAGCCTTTCGGTCAAAGAAAAGTTACAGATCGCCATGGCGCTGGAACGTCTAGGTGTTGATGTGATGGAAGTGGGCTTTCCTGTGTCATCACCCGGTGATTTTGAGTCGGTGCAAACCATAGCGCGCACCATCAAAAATAGTCGCGTTTGTGCGTTATCCCGTGCACTTGAAAAGGACATAGATGCCGCGGCGCAGGCCTTGTCTGTTGCTGATCAATTCCGTATTCATACCTTTATCTCGACCTCGACGATTCACGTTGAGAGCAAGTTGAAGCGTTCTTTCGATCAAGTGTTAGAGATGGCCGTAGGCGCCGTGAAATACGCCCGTCGTTTTACTGATGATGTGGAGTTTTCCTGTGAGGATGCGGGACGCACGCCAATCGATAATCTGTGTCGTATGGTGGAGGCCGCCATTCTTGCTGGCGCGCGTACCATTAACATTCCCGATACGGTCGGTTACACAGTGCCAAGCGAGTTTGGCACTATTATCCAAACCCTGTTTAACCGCGTGCCGAACATCGACCAAGCGGTGATCTCAGTGCATTGCCACGATGACTTAGGTTTGTCAGTGGCTAACTCGATAACCGCAGTGCAACACGGTGCGCGTCAAATCGAATGTACGATCAATGGTATAGGTGAGCGTGCGGGTAACTGTTCATTGGAAGAGATCGCTATGATTTTAGCGACGCGTAAGGGCATGTTGGGTTTGGAAACAGGCATTAACGCTAAGGAAATCCACCGTACTTCTAATTTAGTCAGCCAGTTATGCAACATGCCTGTGCAGGCGAACAAAGCGATTGTCGGTGCCAATGCGTTCACTCATTCGTCGGGTATCCATCAGGATGGCATGCTGAAAGCGCAAAATACCTATGAAATCATGACCCCAGAAAGCATAGGTTTGAATCGCAACAATTTGAATATGACTTCGCGATCTGGTCGCCATGTGATCAAGCATCGCATGGAGGAAATGGGTTATAGCGAGCACGATTACAATATGGATGCGCTGTACGAAGAGTTCCTAAAATTGGCAGATAAAAAAGGCCAAGTATTTGATTATGATTTAGAAGCCTTAGCCTTTATGGAAGCGCAGGCCGAAGAAGATAATCACTATCAATTGCAGCAATTAGTGGTGCAGTCTGACTCTACCGAAGGCGTTGCCACAGCTACCGTTCGTATCGAAGTGGGCGGTGAAATTAAAACCGAAGCCGCAACTGGCAATGGTCCCGTTGATGCCGCCTATAACGCGATTGCCCGTGCTACTGATCGTCGTATCGACATCATCAGCTACAAGTTGGGCGCAAAGGGCGTAGGCCAAAATGCCTTAGGTCAAGTGGACATTACTGCCGTTTACCACGAGCAAAACTTCCACGGTGTAGGTTTAGCGACCGATGTCGTTGAAGCCTCGGCGCGCGCTTTAGTGCATGTGATGAACTTAACGTGCCGCGCAGACAAGGTCGCCGATTACAAACAAAGCATGCAAAAGAGTCGAGAGCTAGGCGGCGTCTAGTCGCTAAAAGCTTCCAAAGAATAGCAAGGTCGAGCATAAAGCATTCACATTTAAAGGAGTTGGCTGGCGTATGAGTTATCAAGTAGCAGTATTAGCAGGGGACGGGATCGGCCCAGAAGTGATGGCAGAGGCGCGTAAAGTGCTACGTGAAGTGGAAGCGCGATTCGATTTAAATATCGAATATACGCAATACGATGTCGGCGGTATTGCCATCGATAACCACGGTTGCCCACTTCCCGATGCCACGCTAAAAGGTTGTGAAGCGGCCGATGCGATTCTATTTGGTTCAGTCGGTGGCCCTAAGTGGGAAAAGTTACCGCCAAATGAACAACCTGAGCGCGGCGCGCTATTGCCTCTGCGTGGCCACTTCGAACTGTTTTGCAATCTGCGCCCAGCCAAACTGCACGATGGCCTAGAGCATATGTCACCGCTGCGTAGCGATATCTCTGCCCGTGGCTTTGATGTTTTATGTGTGCGTGAGTTAACCGGTGGCATTTATTTTGGTAAGCCAAAGGGCCGCCAAGGTGAAGGCGAGAATGAAGAAGCCTTCGATACTATGCGTTATAGCCGCCGTGAAATTAGCCGTATCGCCCGCATCGCCTTTGAAGCGGCCCGTGGTCGTCGTAAAAAAGTCACCTCAGTGGATAAAGCCAACGTATTGGCTTGTTCAGTGTTGTGGCGCCAAGTGGTTGAAGAAGTAGCGGTTGATTTCCCCGATGTCGAGCTGGAACATATCTATATCGATAACGCGACTATGCAGCTGCTGCGCCGCCCCGATGAGTTTGATGTGATGTTATGTTCTAACCTGTTCGGTGACATTTTATCCGATGAAATCGCCATGTTAACGGGCTCTATGGGCTTGTTGTCCTCGGCGAGCATGAACAGCACTGGCTTTGGTTTATTTGAACCAGCGGGTGGCAGTGCGCCGGATATCGCGGGCAAAGGCATTGCAAACCCTATCGCCCAAATTCTGTCGGCAGCATTGATGTTACGCCACAGCTTAAAGCAAGAAGAAGCCGCCTGTGCGATTGAGCGTGCCGTCAGCAAAGCATTAAATTCTGGCTACTTAACCGGTGAGCTATTGAGCAGCGACAAGCGTAGCGAAGCGAAAACGACAGCAGAAATGGGTGACTTTATCGCCAATGCTATAAAGGAAGGTGTGTAATGACGAACGCAAAGACCTTGTACCAAAAAGTATGGGATGCACATATCGTTGCAGCTCCCGAGGGTGAGGCGCCGGTCATTTATGTCGACAGACATTTAGTCCATGAAGTGACGTCACCTCAAGCATTCAGCGGTTTGAAAGTCGCGGGCCGTAAGCTGCGCGCGCCGGAAAAAACCTTTGCCACTATGGATCATAATACTTCAACCCGTAGCGCCAGCTTAGATGCCCTAAGCCCGATGGCGCGCACTCAGGTGGAAACCCTAGCGCAAAACTGTAAAGACTTTGGCGTGCGTTTATATGATATTCACCATCCTAATCAAGGGATTGTGCATGTGATGGGCCCAGAGTTAGGCATTACCTTACCTGGCACTGTGATTGTGTGTGGCGATTCCCATACCGCCACCCACGGCGCCTTTGGCGCGTTGGCGTTTGGGATTGGTACATCGGAAGTTGAGCACGTGTTAGCAACGCAAACGCTGCGTCAGTTAAAAGCTAAAACCATGAAGATTGAAGTGCGTGGTCATGTCACCGAGGGCGTGACCGCCAAAGATATCGTCCTCGCTATTATTGGCAAAATCGGCATGGATGGTGGCACGGGTTACGTGGTGGAGTTCTGCGGTGAGGCGATTGAAGCCCTGTCGATGGAAGGCCGCATGACAGTGTGTAACATGGCAATTGAGATGGGGGCTAAGGCGGGCATGGTCGCGCCGGATCAAACCACTTTCGATTATTTAGCAGGCCGCGAGTTTGCGCCAAAGGGCGAAGATTGGGCAGAGGCTGTCGCTTACTGGAAAGCCATTAAAACCGATGACGGCGCCGTGTTTGATGCTGTCGTTGAGTTAGATGCTGCCGATATTGCGCCACAATTGACTTGGGGTACTAACCCAGGCCAAGTAGTCGCAATCGATGGCAAAGTACCTGACCCCATTAATGAAGCTAATCCAAGCACCCGAGCTAGTATGGAAAAGGCTTTAGAATACATTGGCCTGAGTGCGGGTACGCCGATGACAGACATCAGTATCAACAAGGTGTTTATCGGTTCTTGTACTAACTCACGGATTGAAGATTTACGCAGCGCCGCCGTACATGCCAAAGGCCGTAAAGTCGCGAGTGGCGTCACCGCCATTGTCGTACCTGGTTCTGGCCAAGTGAAAGCGCAAGCCGAAGCCGAAGGCTTAGATAAAATCTTTATCGAAGCGGGGTTTGAGTGGCGTTTACCGGGTTGTTCTATGTGTTTAGCGATGAACGATGACAGATTAGAAGCGGGCGATCGCTGCGCCTCGACCAGTAATCGTAACTTCGAAGGTCGCCAAGGTCGCGGCAGTCGTACCCATTTGGTGAGTCCGGCGATGGCCGCAGCCGCTGCGGTGGCAGGGCATTTTGTCGATATTCGTAAACCTTACTAATTACCGTAAACCCAAGAGGAGAAGTTAATGCAACCTTTTACGACCCATACCGGGCTTGCGGTCATGATAGACAGCACCAATATCGATACGGATCAGATCATTCCGAAACAGTTTTTGTCTAAGGTGACGCGCGATGGTTTTGGTGTGCACTTATTTCACGACTGGCGTTATTTAGATGATGCGGGCGATCTGCCTAACCCTGAGTTTTCATTGAATCAAAGCCGTTATAAAGGCGCGTCGATTCTTTTGGCGCAGGAAAACTTTGGTTGTGGTTCAAGCCGCGAACATGCGCCTTGGGCGCTGGCAGACTTTGGTCTGCGTGCGATTATAGCGCCGAGTTTTGCTGACATTTTTTACGGTAACTCAATCAATAATGGCTTGTTACCTGTGGCGTTAACTCACGCGCAGGTGCGCCAATTAATGGATGAAGTGGCGGCAGAAGCAGGCGCACAAATAACTGTTGATCTCACAAGCTGCAAAGTGATTTCACCGTCGGGCGCCGAGTTTAGTTTTACGCTGGCAGAATCGGCAAGGCATAAGCTGCTAAACGGTTTAGATGCAATTGGGTTGACCTTGTCCCATGCTGCGCAAATCAGTCAGTACGAAACTCAAATCCAAGGTTGGCGCTGCTAAACTTTCAGCGCACATTTGTACTGGTGTTGAGTCCATATTTAAGCGCCTAGGTTAGCACCTAGGCGCTTTTGTTTTAAATCATCATCTGCTCATGGTTTAACTAGTTGTATTTGAAGTGATAAATTTTTACTGCTGTTTGTGTGTCATAGAATTTTTGTATCGATAGTGATTTATGCTGAATTTGTTACATCTGAATGATTTACACGTGTTTCTGCGTTTTATGGTTTTATTGTATTGTTTATTATGGTTATTTTTTTATTTTATCATATTGAGTTAATCAGCATTGCGAATAGTAACTGGGCGTATATAGGCTAAGTTTTGTTTAAATGGTGATGTTGGTCACTAAATCTGTTTTAAAGTCATCATTAGCTAGAGTTTTTGTCTGTTTTATCTCCTTTGGTTGCAAACATCTTCTGCATAAGTAAACTGCTTCGCATTCAATTTGGAGTGTTTGCTCTATTTTGCCTGAACGCCGCAGTACTCATTTAAGTAGTACAGATAACAATAATATGATTAGAGAATAACGATGCAAAAACGTCTTCTGACTTTGGCTGTCACTGCAGCCTTGTTAAGTTCAACGACTCAACTCCATGCCGCTGGTTTTCAATTAGCCGAATATTCTGCCACAGGCTTAGGCCGCGCCTTTGCGGGTGAAGCGGCTATGGCGGATAACGCTTCGGCTCAAGCACGTAATCCAGCCATGTTGACTTATCTCGAAGGTCGTCAGTTATCGACGGGTGGTATTTATGTCATGCCAAACGTCGATGTGACTGGCGATGTCAGCATTAGCTCGCCGTTGCTTGGCCCAGATCCTGTTGTTATGAAAGGTGGCGATGCACTGGATGTGGCCGATGACGCACTGGTGCCAAATTTTTACTACTCAAATCAGTTAAATGATCAATGGACTTGGGGCCTAGCGGTAAATTCTAACTATGGTCTAGCTACTGAATTACCTGCGACTCACGCCGCGGCTATTTTTGGTAACAAGACTTCGGTTACAACCGTTGAGTTTAATCCAAATATTGCGTACCGCATCAATGATGCTGTTAGCGTCGGTGCTGGTGTACGTATCGTTTATGGTGAAGGCGAAATTGGTGCGTCATTACCCGGTTGGGTCGATGGTATCAAACCTGCTCTGCCGGCTCCAGTGCAGGCTGTGTTGCCACCAGGTGGTACTGAGCTTAAGAGCATGAAGGGTGATGATATCGGTTACGGCTGGCAGTTAGGTGCAAGCTGGCAGATTAATCCCGCTCACCGTTTAGGTTTTGCGTATCACAGTAGTGTGAAACTGGACTTAGATGGCCATGCTTCTGGCGTCTTGTACACTGGTGGCCAAGATGTATCTATCGAAGGGTATTTACCACTTGAATTGCCTGCTTTTGCAGAAATTGCTTCCCATCACCAATTGACCGATAACTGGGCCATGCACGCGAGTGTGAACTGGACCGATTGGAGTGTATTCGATCAACTGGTGGCGTATTTCCCTGGCGAGGTTAAACCTAAGGGCGGTTTAGAGTCTGATTTAGTTAAAGAAGAACACTTCGAAGATAACTGGCGCTTCGCGCTGGGAACCACTTACCAAGTCAATAATGCTTGGTTAGTGCGTGCCGGTGTGGCGCTAGATAAAACGGCGGCGCAGGACGAGTGGCGCACAACCACAATTCCAGACTCTGACCGTCTGTGGTTCTCTGTGGGCGCCGGTTATCAGGCAACTAAGAATCTGAACGTTGATTTTGCTGTAACCTATATCAAAGCAACAGGCGATGCGCCCATCAACGAGCAACAAAATCTATTGAATCTAGCGACGGTTAACTTTAACGGCGAAGCAAGCGGCGATGTGTGGCTTGCGGGTATCCAGATGAGCTATAAGATGTAAGTTCTGCGTAGTTTAAAAAAGCCCTGAATCTTCAGGGCTTTTTTATGGCTATAGCATGGTGGCGTTATCTTTTTTTTCGGCTTGCTTGCTGGTCACGGCAGAAAATTGCGAATATATTCATTGCATAAGTAGTGGATCATGTTAACTCTCACCGGCATAAAAAGGCGGCGGAGAGTTCAGATAGGATAGTAGCGTGCAGAAAAAATACGTGGTGGCCTTAGATCAAGGCACGACCAGCTCAAGGGCGATAGTGTTCGATCACGATGCAAACATTGTCAGCGTGTCCCAGCGGGAATTCACCCAGTTGTATCCAAATCCGGGTTGGGTCGAGC
Source organism: Shewanella sp. SP1S2-4 (assembly GCF_031932075.1). NCBI lineage: Bacteria > Pseudomonadati > Pseudomonadota > Gammaproteobacteria > Alteromonadales > Shewanellaceae > Shewanella > Shewanella sp. SP1S2-4. The sequence goes on along the minus strand of NZ_JAUOET010000009.1, from coordinate 24,479 downwards.
ATGATCCCATGGAGATCTGGGCAAGCCAAAGCTCAGTATTAATTGAAGTGCTGGCGCGCGCGGGGATCCACAGCGATGAAGTGGCCGCGATTGGCATTACCAATCAGCGGGAAACCACTGTCATTTGGGAGAAAGCCACAGGTAAACCTATCTATAACGCGATTGTGTGGCAGTGCCGTCGTAGCTCTGAAATTTGTGAGCAACTCAAAGCTCAAGGGCTAGAAGAGTATGTGCGTGAAAACACAGGTCTATTACTCGACCCTTATTTTTCAGGCACTAAGATCAAGTGGATTCTAGATAATGTGCCCAATGCCCGTGAGCAAGCTGAACGCGGTGAGTTGTTGTTCGGCACTATCGATACTTGGCTAGTGTGGAAGTTAACCGAGGGCAAAGTGCATGTCACAGATCCTACCAATGCCGCCCGTACTATGCTGTTTAATATCCATAGCCTGACTTGGGATAACAAGTTACTTGAAGCTTTAGACATTCCCTTGTCTTTGTTGCCCGAAGTAAAGCCTTCCTGCAGCGTGTATGGCACTACGCGGATTGCCGGTGAAGGCAGTGAAATCCAAGTCGCGGGGATGGCGGGCGACCAACAAGCGGCGCTTTTTGGCCAGCTGTGTGTCGAGCCCGGCATGGCGAAGAATACCTATGGCACTGGTTGTTTTTTATTGATGAATACCGGGACCAAAGCGGTGCGCTCTAACCATGGGTTACTGACCACAGTTGCCGTAGGGCCGAAGGGCGAAGTGAACTATGCCCTCGAAGGTTCAGTCTTCATGGGTGGCGCGACCATTCAATGGCTGCGGGATGAACTTGGGCTTATTCGTGACGCCAGTGATACTGAGTATTTTGCCTCTAAGGTTGCTGATACCAATGGCGTGTATTTAGTGCCCGCTTTTGTTGGACTCGGGGCGCCCTATTGGGACCCGAATGCCCGTGGCGCGCTATTTGGGTTAACCCGTGGCGCCAATCGTAATCATATTATTCGGGCGGCGTTAGAATCTATCGCTTACCAGAGTAAAGATTTACTCGATGCCATGACTAAAGACAGTGGTGTCAGCCTTAAACGTTTGAAGGTGGATGGCGGTGCGGTCGCCAATGATTTTTTGATGCAGTTTCAAGCCGATATTACCGATGTCGAAGTGTTAAGACCGAGTAATTGCGAAACAACTGCCCTAGGCGCGGCATTTTTAGCGGGTCTGGCGGTGGGCTTTTGGGAGAGTGTCATAGAGCTTGAACATAAAGCTTGTATCGATAAGCATTTTATCCCCAATATTGATGCTAAGACTCGGGTGCTGTTATACGCAGGTTGGCAGGATGCCGTCGCCAGAACTCGCGCCTAAGCTATTCGACTTAAGCTATTCAACTCAAGTCGTTGGACTTGAGGCATGCTTAAATTTGATATTGAGTTGGTTTGAAATATGACTCGATTGTGGTGAATAAAAAGGCGCTAATCCAATAGGATTGCGCCTTTTCCGTTTTATATTAAGACGGATTTATACTTCAACATCAATAATATGTTGGCTCGGTGGCTTTTTGATTTCCGCGGTATCGTCGGTCACTTCAAGCACGACACCTTCTTTTAATTCTTCAGGCTCATCCGATGCACGGCGTTTCTTATTCTTGTTGTTATCAGCATCTTTGCGTCTCTCCCTGACTTTCGCGTCGCGCCCTTCTAACGTTGGGGGTAACTGCGACTGCGGTGTTTCATGGCTATCGGGGGCATTTGCGGTTGCACTACTCACTTGGTCGACGACCCGTTTAGGGTGCAACACGGCTTTCACTGGCTGCGCCAGCATGGCATAAATGCTATCCAATCCACTCATAACGCCTCCTTGTTACTACAGCTCTTAACGTGTTATCGGCAGGAGTCGGTTAATATTTAGACTATACGCTGTTTAAGTCGTTAAGGCGAATGAGGGTGGTTAAGATCTAAGCATGAGCAATCGATGCTAACCAAAGCGGCACTTATTGTGAAGCAACCACAGTGGTTGAGAAGGAACAATAGTAGCGAATGCAAAATTGAGGTGAATTGTTGGATTCGCGTGGTGCTTTTACGGGATTTGGAGTGGGAACGTTGAGCTTTCTCGCAATCGTGACATTAATATTCAACCATCTGCAAAAAGATGATCGTCTTTATTTCGGATAATTATTTAGATTTTCGTGCTAAATCCAACTCTTTTTTGACTGTCTAATAAGGTTGAATTTAAGTTTATTTTGTTACTTTTTTGGGCTTAAGGTTATTCCTCGACCCGTAAAATTCCACAAATACAGAATTAATCCCCCATTTTTTTCATCGCAAGCACCTGAAAGCAAAAGGTTGCTGAATATTTCGGCGCAATTTATTCCTGTAGTTTCTTCTGTTTAGTCGATCTCTCGTGGTCTTTCATGTCAAAAGTTTGTCGCTAGGTTAAGTGCTCAACATGCTGCTAACCCGCTTGCCGACTGGATTTATAAAAGGATCCCATCCCTTGACATTGCTTGTCGACTGTCCCTAAACTTAGCAGTTGTGGGAAATAGTGGATATTTGTGGATCAAAAATCACAGGAAAGGATGAATTAGCGTGTTTCGTGGAGCCAGTGCTATCAACTTAGATACAAAGGGACGGATCGCTATTCCAGTGCGATACCGCGAGCCTTTGCAGCTTGAGCACCAAGGCCGCATCGTGATTACCGTCGACATCCAATCCGCTTGTTTACTCTTGTATCCAATCCATGAATGGGAATTGATCGAAGCTAAGTTGTTAACGCTTTCCGATACCGATAAAACCCAGAGATCGTTAAAACGTCTGTTACTCGGTTACGCCCACGAAGTGGAGCTCGACGGTAATGGGCGCATATTACTGCCGCCACCGCTAAGGCAATATGCCAATTTAGATAAGCGCATCATGCTGGTGGGGCAATTGAACAAATTTGAGCTGTGGGATGAGCAATCTTGGCTGCAGCAAATCGATGAGTGTCAGGAAACGATTCGAAGTGAGGAGCTTGCCAGTAACGAGCGTCTCGCGGATTTTTCACTTTAACGAGTCGCGATAACTAAATAAGAAGAGAGTAATGAGTCAGGAATTTGCCCATTTATCCGTGCTGCTAGCAGAAACGGTTGGCGGTTTAAACATCAAAGACGATGGCATCTATATCGATGGCACGTTCGGCCGCGGTGGTCATTCAAGACAAGTGTTGCAGCAACTCGGTGAAAACGGCCGATTGATCGCAATCGACCGTGACCCTCAAGCGATTGAAGCGGCAAAACAATTTGCTGACGATCCACGCTTTCAAATCGTGCATGGTGGTTTTGGCCAATTAGCCGATTACGTTGAAGAGCTTGGGCTTGTGGGCAAAATTGATGGCGTATTACTCGATTTAGGTGTGTCTTCACCTCAGCTTGACGATGCCGAACGTGGTTTTAGTTTTATGCGTGATGGCCCGCTCGATATGCGCATGGATAACAGCCAAGGCCAAACAGCTGCTCAGTGGTTAGCCCGCGCAGAAATTGAGGATATGGCTTGGGTATTTAAGACCTATGGCGAAGAGAAAAACGCCCGCCATATTGCTCGTTGTATCGCTGCGGATCGTGATAAAACCCCGTTTTTACGAACTAAAGATTTAGCCGATTTGATCGCGCGTATCACTAAGAGTAAAGAACGCAATAAGCACCCAGCGACTCGGGTGTTTCAAGCCATCCGGATTTATATCAACAGTGAATTAGATCAAATTGATCAAGCGCTTGAAGGTGCGGTCAATGTACTGGCTCCCCAAGGGCGCTTGTCGGTCATCAGTTTCCATTCTTTAGAAGATCGTATCGTGAAGCGTTTTATTCGTCGTCATAGCCAAGGCGAAAGTGTACCGCACGGTTTTCCGGTCACTGAAGATCAAATTAACAAGTCGCGTAAGTTACGCGCTGTGGGCAAGGCGATTATGCCATCCGACGAAGAAATCGAACGCAATGCCAGAGCTCGCAGCTCAGTGTTACGCATTGCCGAGCGTTTAGATTACTAAGGGGCGCACTGTGAGTAAGCCCTCGATTAATCTGCCACGGATCGTTTTACATGATTTATGGCTGCACAAATGGATCTTGTTATTAGCCTTGCTTGTGCTGAGTAATGCGGTTGCCGTGGTTTATGGCAGCCATGTTAGCCGTCAACTGACAACCCAGTGGGACCAGTTACTGCAGGAGCGAGATAGATTAGATATTGAGTGGCGCAATTTATTATTAGAAGAGCAATCGCAGACTGAGCACAGTCGTATTACGCGTATTGCCTCTAAGGAACTCAACATGAGTCGTCCGTTACCCAGCGAAGAAGTTGTGGTAAAGGTGCCGTGAGTATAGGGAAGATATGACTAGGCAAGCGAAAATCAAACGGGTAAGCAAACCGCAAAAACCTCAATTGATCCACTGGCGTTTATACGTAGTGGTCGGGTTTGTGTGTGCGTTGTTTTGCAGCCTAGTGGGACGCGCAGCTTACATTCAAATTATCGAGCCCGACAAATTACGTCACGAAAGTGACATGCGAACATTGCGGACCACAAGTCGTGAAGTGCAGCGTGGCTTGATCACCGACCGTAATGGCGACATGCTGGCCGTGAGCGTACCTGTACGAGCCGTCTGGGCCGATCCAAAACAAGTCAATGATAGTAATGGTTTTGCCGATATGCGCCGCTGGCAAGCCTTAGCCGATGTGTTGCATGAGCCCCTCGAAGATTTGTTAGAGCGAGTGCGCAGTAACCCCACCAAACGCTTCACCTACTTGAAACGCCAAATTACCCCTGCGGTTGCGGACTATATTACTCAGCTTAAATTACCCGGTGTATTTCTAAAGTCTGAATCTCGCCGTTATTATCCTGGTGGCGAAATCACGGCTCAGTTAATCGGCATCACTAACATAGATGATGTTGGGATTGAAGGTGTTGAAAATGCATATAATAGTTGGTTAACAGGTACGCCTTCCAAACAAAAAGTGCGTAAGTCACGCGATGGTCATGTCGTCGAGCGTCTCGATATAGTGCAGGAAGGTGAGAGTCCAAATGATCTCGTGCTGAGTATCGATCATAGGATCCAACAATTAGCCTATCGCGAACTAAAACGCACCACTGAGATGAACCAAGCGACTTCGGGTTCCATCGTCGTACTCGATATTCACACGGGTGAAGTCTTGGCAATGGTGAATACGCCTTCGTATAACCCCAATGCGCGCGACAATCTGCAAACCTTCAGAATGCGTAACCGTGCTATGACAGATACCTTTGAGCCGGGTTCGACCATTAAGCCATTTGTGGTTGCCGCAGCGCTTGAAGCTGGCACAGTTAAATCGACCGATATTATTGCCACTTCACCGGGTTGGATGCGTTTAGGCGGCCGCCAAGTACGCGACCCCGCGAACTACGGCGATATGAGTTTGGCGCGTATTTTGGCTAAATCCAGTAACGTCGGCATCAGTAAATTGGCTTTGTCTATTCCGGTGCAGCAACTGCTCGGTACTTATCAATCCATGGGACTTGGCAGCTTTTCGGGAATTAACCTCACGGGTGAAAGCGCTGGCTTGATTCAAGATCGCCACCGCTGGTCAGACTTTGAACGTGCCACCTTGTCGTTTGGTTACGGCTTAACGGCAACAACACTTCAACTTGCGCGCATGTATGCCACTTTAGGCAATGGCGGCACTTTGTTCCCTGTCTCGATAATGAAACTGAAAAAGCCACCTGTCGGTGAGCGAGTCATTTCTGAAAATGTGGCCCACGATGTGATGCAAATGCTGGTCGGTGTAACGGAAAAAGGTGGCACTGGCACCTTAGCACACATCGACGGTTATCCAGTTGCAGGTAAGTCTGGCACAAGTCGCAAGGCAGTTGCTGGTGGTTATGGTGATGATTATGTTGCTTTATTTGCGGGTGTTGCTCCTGCGAATAATCCTAGATTAGCGATAGTGGTGGTAGTGAATGAGCCTAAGGGCGATCTCTATTATGGTGGTTCAGTGGCGGGGCCTGCATTTGCCAAAGTCATGTCTGGCGCACTGCAAATGTTAAACGTTGAACCCATTACCGATAAAGAACAAGTGCAATTGGCGGGAATCGCCGCTGGGAGAGCAGAATGATGTTATTACGGGATTTGCTAGCGCCTTGGCTACATTATGCTGGCGCGCAGTCCTTCAATGATCTGACCTTAGATAGCCGCGCAATACGTCGCGGCGATGTGTTTTTGGCGCTGCCAGGACATAAGGTCGATGGCAGACAGTTTATTGAAAAAGCCTTAGATTTAGGTGCAGCAGGCGTATTAGTTCACACGGATGATGCTGACCAACATGGCAAAGTGTTGCTGGGCGATAATGCCGAGCACGGTGTGCAGATTTATTTCTTTCAGTTAAGTCGTCAGGTATCGGCAATTGCCACCCAGCGTTATCCCTTAGCGCACAAGTCTGCCGTTATGCCATCCCTTGGGGTTATCGGCATTACCGGAACTAACGGTAAAACCTCTACGAGTCAACTCATTGCACAACTGGTGACTTCATTGGGGCGCAAAGCCGCCGTCATGGGAACCCTTGGTAATGGTCTCTGGGGGGCGTTAGTCGATAGCGGTAATACCACAGCCGATGCGATTACCTTAATGCGTCAGTTGCATGAGTTTGAAGCCCAAGGCGCGAGTGTCTGCGCCATGGAAGTGTCAAGTCACGGCTTAGTGCAAGGCCGCGTCGACGCAGTACCATTTGATGTTGCCGTGTTCACTAATCTGACACGCGATCACCTCGATTACCACGGCGATATGGAAAGCTATGCCGCCGCTAAACAAAGCCTATTTCGCTTCAGCACTTTAGGTCACGGTTTATTGAATCTCGACGATGCAGTTGGCGCGTCTTGGTTGACTGAGCTTAAGCCTGCGCCTGCGCAGATTTGGGGTTTTAGTATTGAAGGTCATCAAGGTGCGGCTTTTTATACCAAAAATGCCAAGTTTGACGATCAAGGTGTCAGTGCAACCTTAGTGTGGCCCGAGGGCGAGACTCAAATCCACTCGCCACTTCTTGGTGCCTTTAATCTCTCTAATTTACTCGCGGCGTTATCGGCCTTGTATCTGCAAGGTTTTGATATGAAAGCGTTAGCCGAGCAGGTGCAATATTTAACGCCTGTTGCAGGTCGTATGGAGCGTTTCACTACAGCGGATAACATCACCTTAGTGGTCGATTATGCCCATACACCCGATGCGATCGAACAAGCGTTAAACGCGCTACGTCGCCATTGTGCCGGTGATTTATGGTGCGTGTTTGGTTGTGGCGGCGACCGTGATAAGGGCAAGCGTCCTTTGATGGGCCAAGCTGCTGAACAGTTTGCCGACCGTATTATGGTGACCAGCGACAATGCACGCAGTGAAGATCCCGCGCAAATTATTACCGATATTATCCAAGGGCTTGCAACACCAGAGCAGGCATTGACTCAGGTTGACCGTATCGCAGCAATTAAAGAGGTTGTGGCATTGGCTAAACCTGGCGATGTGATCTTGCTGGCGGGCAAAGGCCACGAAACTTACCAAGAGGCGGCAGGTGTGCGTCATGACTATGATGAACGCGCTCTGGCACGCCAGTTATCGGAGCAATTAAGATGATCCCTCTTTCTCTCGAGACCCTAAGTCAACACTTAGGTACGTTTCGAGTCGGTGACGACGTCACCATCCAAGATTTAAGCAGTGATAGCCGCAAAATCGGCGCTGCAACCCTGTTTGTTGCCTTAAAGGGTGAGCGCTTTGACGGCCATGATTTTGCAGCTACAGCTATTGCGAACGGCGCAGCGGCGTTAATGGTTGAGCGTGAGTTAGCTTTTGATATCCCGCAGCTCATAGTGGCTGATTGTCAAAAAGCCATGGGTGCGATTGGTGCTTATGTTCGTGACCAGATCAATCCGATTTGTGTTGCTTTGACTGGCTCAAACGGCAAAACCAGCGTGAAGGAAATGATCGCGACCATTCTGTCGGCAAAGCATCAAATCCTCTATACCGCTGGCAATTTTAATAATGAGATTGGTGTGCCGCTCACTTTGCTGCGTTTAACGCCAGCGGATGAGTTTGGGATATTCGAGCTCGGCGCTAACCATAAAGGTGAAATCGATTACACCTCGGGACTCGTGCGTCCAAACGTAGCGCTGGTGAATAACGTCGGCAGCGCCCATTTAGAAGGATTTGGATCACAAGCAGGTGTCGCACAGGCGAAGTCAGAGATTTTTAATCATCTGCAGGCCGATGGCACTGCCATCATCAACGCCGATGATGCCTTCGCTGATTTTATGAGCGTTAAGGCAAGACCTTATAAGCAATTGAGCTTCTCCCAGCAAGATGGCGCCGCTAAACGTCATATCGACGTGATAGCGACAGGCCATAAGACTAATGCGGATGGTTGCTATCGTTTTATGCTCAATTATTTAGGTGAATCTTGCCAAGTTGTATTGCCGTTGGCGGGTCGTCATCAGGTGAGTAATGCACTCGCCGCTGCAAGTGTTTGTATTGCTTTGGGATTGAGTTTGACTGAAATATCTGAAGGCTTGAGCCAATTAACGCCAGTGAAAGGACGTATGCAGCCGAGTCAATTGGGGCGCGTGCGTCTAATCGACGATAGCTATAACGCAAATCCTGTGTCCGTTGGCGCTGCGATCGCTTGGTTAAAGGAAATTTCTGAAAATCGCTGTCTGGTACTGGGAGATTTAGGAGAATTAGGCGACAATGCGCCCCTTTTACACGCTGAACTAGGGCAACTGGCCAAGCAACAGGGGATAGATGCCTTGTTTTGCACCGGAACGTTAAGTCAGCATACGAGCCAAGCTTTCGGTGCGGAGCACTATGACAGTGTGGCGACGTTAGTAGAAAAACTCATAAAGCATATTAACCAGTTACCGGGACAGGTAACGGTTCTCGTTAAAGGTTCACGTAGCGCCGCCATGGAGCGGGTCGTGGATGGACTAACAGTAGCCTTCGGGCGTGGGGAGTTAGTGTAAATGCTGGTATATCTGGCCGAGTATTTAACCCGTTTTCATACCGGGTTTAACGTGTTTTCCTATGTGACGTTTCGAGCCATTTTAGGCTTATTAACCGCATTGGTTTTTAGCTTATGGTTTGGCCCTAAACTGATTGAACGTTTGCAATTACTGCAAATTGGTCAGGTCGTGCGTAACGATGGTCCAGAATCACATTTTAGTAAGCGTGGCACGCCGACTATGGGTGGCTTGCTGATATTGGCTGCTATCTTCATCAGTGTGTTGCTGTGGGGCGATCTCGGTAGCCGCTATGTGTGGGTGATGTTGTTTGTGCTCGGTAGTTTCGGTTTGATCGGCTTTATCGACGATTACCGCAAAGTGGTGCGTAAAGACACTAAAGGTTTGATCGCGCGCTGGAAGTACATTCTGCAATCTTTAGCTGCGCTGCTCATTGCTTTTTTCCTGTATGCCACAGCGGCAAATCCAGGTGAAACCCAGTTAGTGGTGCCTTTCTTTAAAGACGTGATGCCGCAACTTGGCGCCGTATTTATCGTATTGGCGTACTTCACGATTGTGGGTTCGAGCAATGCGGTGAACTTAACCGACGGCCTAGACGGTTTGGCAATCATGCCGACGGTAATGGTCGCGGCGGCGTTTGCCTTGATAGCTTATTTATCGGGTCACGCGCAGTTTGCGAACTACTTACATATTCCGCATTTACCCGGTTCGGGTGAGCTTGTGATTGTCTGTACCGCCATTGTCGGTGCGGGTCTGGGCTTTTTGTGGTTCAACACTTACCCTGCGCAAGTCTTCATGGGCGATGTGGGTTCACTGTCATTAGGTGCTGCACTGGGCACAATTGCAGTGCTCGTTCGCCAAGAAATTTTGTTAGTGATCATGGGCGGCGTGTTCGTGATGGAAACCCTGTCAGTCATCCTACAGGTGGGTTCGTACAAGTTACGCGGCCAGCGTATTTTCCGCATGGCGCCGATACACCATCACTATGAGTTAAAAGGCTGGCCTGAACCTCGAGTGATAGTGCGTTTTTGGATTATCTCGATATTCCTCGTCTTACTTGGCTTAGCCACGTTGAAGTTAAGGTAATTGGTTATGCAAAATCAGTATTCACACATAGTGTTAGGTTTAGGGGCAACGGGTTTGTCCGTCGTGCGCTATTTGTGTGGAAAGGGCATTACGCCATTGGTCATGGACAGTCGTCGGCAGCCTCCGGGCGCCGAAACATTAGCGACGTCTTTTCCTGATGTGAAGCTGATTTCTGGCGGATTCGATTGCCGTTATCTCGTGCAAGCGACGCAGATCATTATCAGTCCCGGCATTGCCACTTATACCCCAGAGGTGCGTGCCGCTGTGGATATGGGCATCGAAGTGATTGGCGATGTGGAGCTATTTGCCCGTGAGATTGCTGACCGTAAACCTTGCGTTATCGGTATTACTGGCTCTAACGGTAAATCAACTGTCACTACGCTTGTAGGCGAAATGGCAAGGGAAGCGGGTATTGCCGTTGCCGTTGGTGGCAATATCGGTGTGCCTGCGCTGGATCTACTGCATGAAAATGCCGACTTGTTTGTGCTTGAGTTGTCGAGCTTTCAATTGGAAACCACCCATAGCCTTAAGTGTGTGGTGGCGACCTGTTTGAATATCAGCGAAGACCACATGGATAGATACAGCGATATCGCTGCCTACCGCGAAGCTAAATTACGTTTATACAAACAAAGCCGCGCCGTGCTGTTTAATCGCGACGATAAACTGACCGTACCGCCAGAGCCAATGAACCAAAACAGTTTTGGTTTAGCTGCGCCAGAAGCGGACGAATGGGGTATCAGCGACAGCAAAATTTATCACGGCAGCAGCGAAATCATGCCGATCACTGAAGTCTCCCTGATTGGCAGCCATAACCATGCCAACTTACTCGCAGCAATGGCGCTTGTGGATGCTGTGGGCGTTGATAAACAGGTGATGGCAAAAGTGGCGCGTAGCTTTACCGGCTTATCCCATCGCTGTGAAGTGGTTGGCATTAAGAATGGCGTGACCTATGTCAATGACTCGAAAGCGACGAACGTCGGTGCCACCGTTGCCGCGCTGGATGGTTTGAGTGATCACTTAGGCGATATTATTTTGATTGCTGGCGGCGACGGCAAAGGTGCTGATTTTAAACCTTTAGGCGTGGCGTTAGCGAAAGTAACACACCTCATTACCTTAGGTCGCGATGGCAAAAAGATTGCCGCGTTAAAAGACGGCGCGGTGAAGGTCGACACTATGGCGGCAGCGGTAACGAAGGCCGCTGAATTGGCAACTTCTGGCGATATCGTTTTATTGTCACCAGCCTGCGCCAGTTTAGATATGTACAGTAACTTTATGGCTCGAGGTGACGATTTTAGAAACCTTGTGGAGCAACTTAATGGCGAGTGATGTAAGACAACTTAGCCTATTTGGGCGTTTGCGTTCAGCAATGCCCAATTGGCAACGTGATACCGAAGTGCCGGGCGTGCAATTGTACGACCGTGCTTTGCTCACGGCTGTGTTGTCTTTGATTGGCTTTGGCTTTGTGATGGTGATGTCGGCCTCAATGCCCGAAGCGCAAACCCTCACAGGTAACCCGTTTTATTTTATGACTCGCCATGTGGGTTATTTAGTGGGTTGCTTAGCCATCGCGGCATTTGTATTAAGAGTCGAAATGCAAACTTGGCAGCGCTGGAGTCCCATGCTGCTATTGGTTGTAGGCTTGATGTTGCTGGCGGTATTAGTGGTCGGTACAACGGTAAACGGTGCGACGCGTTGGTTATCGATAGGCCCAATTCGCATCCAAGTGGCAGAAGTCGCTAAGTTTGCCTTTGCCATCTACATGGCGGGTTATTTAGTGCGTCGTCATCAGGAAGTGCGCGAGAACGCTAAGGGTTTCTATAAACCGATTGCGGTATTTGCCATTTACGCTGTGTTGATTTTGATGCAGCCCGATTTAGGGACGGTTGTGGTGTTGTTCGTCGGTACCGTTGGCCTGCTGTTTTTGGCGGGAGCACGTTTGCTCGACTTCTTCGCCCTGATTTTTGCTGGCGTGTTGGCGTTTGTGGCTTTGGTATTGTTAGAACCTTACCGTATGCGCCGGGTGACGTCGTTTATGGATCCTTGGCAAGATCCTTTCGGTAGCGGTTACCAGTTGACACAATCTTTGATGGCCTATGGCCGTGGCGATTGGTTTGGTCAAGGACTGGGCAACAGTATTCAAAAATTAGAATATTTGCCTGAAGCGCACACTGACTTTATCTTTGCCGTGATCGGCGAGGAATTAGGTTTTATCGGCATTATTGCCGTGTTATCTGTGCTGCTATTTGTGGCGCTGAGATCGATTCGTTTAGGTAATTTATGTCTAGCCATGGATAAGCCATTCGAAGGTTATTTAGGCTATGCCATCGGTATTTGGATTTGTTTTCAGACTGTGGTTAATGTCGGCGCAAGTATCGGCATGTTACCGACCAAAGGGCTGACATTACCTTTTATCAGCTACGGCGGCAGTAGTTTATGGGTCATGACGGCGGCAGCCATGATGTTGCTGCGCATTGATTACGAGCGGCGCATGACATTAGTTCAGGCCGTGCAAGGGAGATTGAAGTGATGACCCCAACAGGAAAACGTATTTTAGTCATGGCTGGTGGTACGGGAGGACATGTATTCCCGGCGCTGGCAGTGGCTAAGCATTTAGCTCAACAGGGTTGGCAAGTGCGTTGGTTAGGCACGGCCGATCGTATGGAGGCGCGTTTAGTGCCCCAGTATGGATTTGATATAGATTTCATCGATATCAAAGGTGTGCGCGGCAATGGTTTGATACGTAAACTCGCGGCGCCCTTTAAAGTGGTGCGTTCAATATTGCAGGCTAAGGCCGTGATTGCTGAGTTTAAACCCGATGTGGTACTTGGCATGGGCGGATTCGCCAGTGGCCCAGGTGGTGTGGCGGCAAGATTAGCCGGTATTCCGTTGGTGCTGCATGAACAAAATGCCATCCCAGGGATGACCAACAAGTTGTTGTCGCGGATTGCGACGCGAGTGTTATGTGCTTTTAAAAATACTTTTACCACAGTGAAGGCCAAGGTGGTTGGTAATCCGATTCGCCAAGAACTGATTGCCTTAGGTGCGCAGCCAAAGCCTGAGGCTGATAAAGCTTTAAAAGTGCTCGTGGTCGGTGGCAGCCTTGGCGCAAAAGTCTTTAACGACCTTATGCCTGAAGCGGTTGCGATTCTAAGTCAGCAGCAGTCCGTAACGGTTTGGCATCAAGTGGGTAAAGATAATCTTGCGGGCGTGAAGGCGGCTTATCAGCAACATGGGCAAGATGGCGGCGTGAATATCGCCGAGTTTATCGACGACATGGAAGCCGCTTATCGCTGGGCTGATGTGGTATTGTGCCGAGCTGGCGCGCTGACTGTGTCTGAGTTAGCGGCGGTGGGGCTACCGAGTATTCTGGTGCCTTATCCCCATGCGGTGGATGATCACCAAACCCGTAACGGCCAAGTATTGGTTGAGGCTGGCGCAGCTTTCCTATTGCCACAGGCCATCTTGGACGTGAATAAACTGGCGAGTAAATTACAACTGCTCGCCAATGACAGAACAGAATTAGCCCGTATGGGCCAAAGAGCGAGAGACGTTGCCGTACTGGATGCGACTGAACAAGTTGCCGCAGTGTGCATCAGCCTTGCTGAGAAAGGATAAGCATGACTAAGACAGAAAGATATGCACAACTGAGAAGCATGATCCCAGAAATGCGCCGTATTAAGCGTATTCACTTCGTCGGCATTGGCGGCGCGGGCATGGGCGGGATCGCCGAAGTGTTAGTGAACGAAGGCTATCAGGTGAGTGGTTCGGATATCGCGCAAAATGCCGTGACCGACAGATTGTGTTTGCTCGGTGCCAAGATCCAAATTGGTCATGCTGCCGAAAACGTGCAGCAAGTGGATGTGGTTGTGGTCTCCACGGCGATTAATCTGGAAAACCCAGAAATCCTTGCTGCCAAAGAATTACGTATTCCTATCGTGCGTCGCGCCGAAATGCTAGCCGAGTTGATGCGTTACCGTCATGGTGTGGCGATTGCTGGCACCCATGGTAAAACGACGACAACGAGCCTTATCGCCAGCGTGTACGGTCAAGCGGGACGGGATCCTACCTTCGTGATTGGTGGCTTGCTCAATAGTGCCGGTACCAACGCCAGATTAGGCACCAGCCGTTACTTGATTGCCGAAGCCGATGAGAGTGATGCGAGCTTCCTGCATTTGCAGCCTATGGTCAGTGTGGTGACTAACATCGAAGCCGATCACATGGATACCTATGGCGGTGATTTCGAGAAATTGAAATCGACCTTCGTGGATTTCCTACATAACTTGCCCTTCTACGGTGTCGCAGTTGTGTGTATCGACGATGCTGTGGTGCGTGAAATCATGCCGCGGATTGGCCGTCAACTCGTGACCTATGGTTTTAGTGGCGATGCGGACGTGCAAGCGCTGAATTTCAGTCAGCAAGGGCATCAGTGTCGTTTCACTGTAAGACGTAAAGGCAAAGCTGATCTCGATCTGGTGCTTAACTTGCCGGGTCAACATAACGTGCTTAATGCCTTGGCTGCGATTGCGGTCGCGACCGAAGATGAAATCGACGACAGCGCCATTACTCAGGCATTAGTGGAGTTCCAAGGCATAGGCCGTCGTTTCCAACACTTGGGCAAGTTTGCTACGCCCAAGGGCGAAGTTATGTTAGTTGATGATTATGGCCATCACCCCAGTGAAGTCGCCGCGACCATTAAAGCCGCCCGTGCAGGTTGGCCCGACAAACGTCTGGTTATGGCGTATCAGCCACACAGATACACACGTACCCGTGATTTGTATGAAGATTTTGTTGAAGTGTTATCCCAAGTGGATTGCTTACTGTTGCTCGATGTTTATAGTGCGGGTGAAGCGCCAATCACAGGTGCCGATGGCCGAGCTCTATGTCGCTCAATTCGTCTGCGTGGCCAGTTAGATCCGATCTTTATCGCCAGTCCTGATCAGCTCGCAGAAGTATTGCCCGATGTATTGCAGGAGGGGGATTTATTACTCACCCAAGGTGCGGGTAATATTGGCGCCCTGTCGCGATTGTTAGCGACAACAGAATTGGGCTTTGCTGTTGCGGAATTACCTGCGCAAGCAAGCTGATCTTTAGCGCTTGATCTGCGAGGAAAAGGAAATTTTGACCAAAGGATTTTGGTCTATATAATGGCCGGTTTTCTGTGGTTTTTAATGAGTGTCGTTAAAGGTGGAATGAAGCGTGTCTTGGAGTGATAAGAGGCGGCACTGGCGGGCAAGAATGTCACGGGTTAATTGGTATCTGTGGAGCGGGGCTGGCTTTTTATTCTTCATCGTGGCCAGTTTTGTATTTGGTGGATACCAGCTACATAAATTTTTAAACGATGCCAGCACCTTGCCGATTGAGGCCGTTGCCATCAAAGGTGAGCGGGCTTACACCACAGATAAAGATATACAAGTGGCACTACAGGATTTAATGCAGCGGAGTTTTTTTAGTGCTGATATCACCTTAGTGCAACAGGCGTTAGAAGCCTTACCTTGGGTGTATCGCGCGTCGGTAAGACGCGAGTGGCCTGCGAAACTCAGGGTATATTTGCAGGAGCAGCAACCAGCAGCCCATTGGAATGGTGACTCCTGGTTGAACGTGCATGGCGAAGTGTTTGAAGCGCCATCGCACCCAGAGCTGGAGCATTTACCGCAGTTATCAGGGCCAGACGATATGGGTCTTGAGGTGCTGACTGTGTATGCACAGATCAACTCACTGTTAAAGATTAATGGCTTTACCTTAGCCAGTTTGAATTTGACGCCACGACATGCGTGGCACGCGACCTTAGGAAACGGCATCGTTTTAGATTTAGGTCGCGAAGATAAAATTGCACGGATACAGCGATTTATAACTGTTTATCCGGTTTTGGCGAAACAAGATAAATCCGTCGCCAGAGTAGATTTGCGCTACGACACAGGGTTGGCCGTAGGCTGGGGCGATGCACAAACAAGAGAGCCGATAATTAATGATCAAAAACCAAGATAGAAACCTTATCGTCGGATTGGATATAGGAACCTCTAAGGTCGCAGTGATCATAGGCGAAGTTCTGCCCGATGGCGAAATCAGCATAGTCGGCCTTGGCAACCATCCCTCAAGAGGCATGGATAAAGGTGGCGTGAATGATTTAGATTCGATAGTTCGCAGTGTGCAACGTGCGCTCGATCAAGCGGAATTAATGGCGGATTGCCAAGTGTCATCGGTTTACCTGAGCATTTCTGGTAAACACATCGCCTGCCAAAACGAAAACGGCATGGTATCGATCAACGATGAAGAAGTGACACAGGAAGACGTCGATAACGTGATCCACACGGCTCGCTCGGTGAAGATCCCGACCGAACGTCGCATCTTACATGTGCTGCCGCAGGAATATGCGATCGACGTGCAAGACGGCATCCGCAGCCCTATCGGTATGTCCGGCATGCGGATGGAAGCCAAGGTACATATAGTGACTTGCGCCAATGATATGGCGAAGAACATCACTAAGAGCGTTGAGCGTTGTGGCCTTAAGGTCGATGACTTAGTGTTCTCTGGGATTGCTTCAGCCGATGCCGTGCTGACCTTCGATGAGAAAGATTTAGGTGTGTGTATCGTCGATATCGGCGGTGGCACCACAGATATAGCGGTATATACCAACGGCGCCTTGCGTCATTGCGCGGTTGTGCCAGTTGCGGGCAACCAAGTGACCAACGACATTGCGAAGATTTTTCGCACGCCGTCGTCACATGCTGAACAAATTAAAGTGCAATTCGCCTGTGCGCGCAGCTCGATGGTGAGCCGCGAAGACAGTATCGAAGTGCCATCGGTAGGTGGACGTCCATCGCGGAGCATGTCACGTCACACGCTCGCCGAAGTAGTAGAACCAAGATACCAAGAGCTGTTTGAGTTAGTGCTCAAAGAGCTGAAAGACAGTGGCTTAGAAGATCAAATCGCCGCAGGTATTGTGCTCACTGGTGGCACAGCGTCGATTCAAGGTGTGGTCGATATCGCAGAAGCGACATTCGGCATGCCAGTTCGCGTAGCATCACCGCTACCGATCAAAGGTTTATATGAATACGTGGACCAGTCTATTTACTCCACTGGAGTCGGACTGCTTCATTACGGTGCACGACGGGTGATCGAACGTCAGTTCGAACGTCCTGAGCGCCAAGGGGTAACTAGCGCTTGGAATCGGGTCCAAAGCTGGTTTAAGGGCGAATTTTAATTTTCATAACGCAGGCAACACGGAGATCAGACAATGTTTGAGATCATGGATACTCACTCAGACGACGCGGTGATTAAAGTCATCGGCGTTGGCGGCGGCGGCGGTAACGCTGTCGAACATATGGTCAAACACAACATTGAAGGTGTTGAGTTTATCGTTACCAATACAGACGCTCAGGCCCTGAGAAAATCAGGTGCAGGCTCAACGATTCAATTAGGACGCGATGTCACTAAAGGTCTCGGAGCAGGGGCAAACCCAGACGTGGGTCGTGCAGCAGCTGAAGAAGACCGCGAAAACATTCGCGCAGCAATCAAAGGCTCTGACATGATCTTTATCGCTGCCGGTATGGGCGGTGGTACAGGTACAGGTGCGGCGCCCGTTGTTGCTCAAATCGCTCGCGAAGAAGGTATTCTGACCGTTGCGGTTGTGACTAAGCCTTTCCCATTCGAAGGGAAAAAGCGTATGGCTTATGCCGAGCAAGGTATTGCTGAGCTCGCTAAGCACGTGGATTCGTTAATCACGATTCCAAATGAAAAATTATTAAAAGTATTGGGCCGTGGCACTTCTTTACTCGATGCGTTCGCCGCAGCGAATAACGTGTTACTTGGCGCGGTACAAGGTATTGCCGAGCTTATCACTCGTCCAGGTCTGATTAACGTCGACTTCGCCGACGTGAAGACTGTGATGTCTGAAATGGGTAATGCCATGATGGGTACAGGCGTCGCTCGCGGTGAAGACCGTGCAGAAGAAGCGGCTGAAGCCGCTGTTGCCAGCCCATTATTAGAAGACATCGACTTAGCCGGTGCGCGTGGTGTGTTAGTTAACATCACTGCGGGTATGGACATGAGTATCGAAGAATTCGAAACCGTGGGTAATCACGTTAAGGCTTATGCCTCTGACAACGCGACTGTGGTTGTTGGTGCTGTCATCGACCCAGAAATGAGTGATGAGCTGCGTGTAACGGTTGTTGCTACGGGTATTGGTGCTGAAAAGCGTCCAGATATTCAATTGGTGTCTAAGCCTGCGCCTCGTCCAGAGCCAGTGGTTGTGGAACCAAAAGTCGAAGCCTATGTCGAAGAAGCGGTACATGTGAACTACGCTGCGCCAAAAGGCAACGTATTGCCAGCGGCACCACAGCCAGCGCCACAGCCTGCACCATCGACAAAGCATGAGTTGGATTATCTTGATATTCCAGCATTTTTGCGTAAGCAAGCCGACTAGCGATAGCGTTTGAGTCCAGCGTATATGTGAGGTGTTGTTCGTTTTGGGCAATACCACAGCATAGCTGCATTTGTGTGACATAATAAAGTTATGTTATTATGTTGAACCAGTGCGGCCAATTTGCCGACGCTGAGTGTACAAATATTAGGCTTTATAATTGGCATATAAACGGGTAACTGAATGATATTTCAAAGAACTGTTCAGAAAATGGTGAAAACTACTGGTGTCGGATTGCATTCTGGCAACAAGGTCACTTTGAGCATAATGCCCGCGCCCGTTAATTCAGGGATCGTACTCGTGCGCACCGATTTGAGTCCTGCCGTCGCCATTCCAGCGAAGGCAGAGCAAGTTCGTGAAACCACTATGTGTACGGCACTTGTCAATGACGAAGGTATTCGTATCTCGACCATTGAGCATTTATTTGCAGCACTTGCGGGTTTAGGCATAGATAACGCCGTAATCGAAGTGGACGCGCCTGAAATTCCTATTATGGATGGCAGTGCGAGCCCATTCGTCTTCTTATTGCAGTCTGCGGGTATTAAAGAGCAGGCCGCACCTAAGAAGTACTTAAAGATTAAGCGCCCTGTGCGTGTTGAAGATGGCGACAAATGGGCCGAGCTAAAACCCTTTAAAGGTTTTAGAGTCAATTTTAAAATTGACTTCGCGCACCCAGAGATCGCTCGTAGCCAGCAGCACGTGGTGATGGACTTTTCAACGTCTGCTTTCGTGAAAGATATCAGCCGCGCCCGTACTTTTGGGTTTATGCGTGATATCGAATATCTGCGAGCCAACAACCTAGCGTTGGGCGGCAGCATGGAAAACGCAGTTGTACTTGATGAATATCGCGTCCTTAATCCCGACGGCCTGCGTTATGAGGACGAATTTGTTAAGCACAAAATTCTAGATGCGTTTGGTGATCTATATGTGGCAGGACACGCTATTTTAGGTGA
This sequence comes from Shewanella sp. SP1S2-4, assembly GCF_031932075.1. Classification (NCBI taxonomy): domain Bacteria; kingdom Pseudomonadati; phylum Pseudomonadota; class Gammaproteobacteria; order Alteromonadales; family Shewanellaceae; genus Shewanella; species Shewanella sp. SP1S2-4. Next base: position 5,055 of record NZ_JAUOET010000009.1, on the reverse strand, counting down.
GTTTACTGCGTATAAAACCGGTCATGCGCTGAACAACCAATTGGTGCGTGCTTTACTGGCGCAACAGGATGCGTGGGAGTTGGTTAGCTTTGAAAAAGAAGCCGATGTTCCCGTCAGCTTTACCGTGCCAGGTGGCGCTGTATTTGCTTAAAAAGCGGTGAGATTATTTATCACGGCTGGCCAATGAGGCCAGCCGTTTTAGTTTTTCGCCCAGTGAACCGCCAATATTTTCCGCTAATGCCGCAATATGCTCCGCTGCCGCAGGGCTTAATTCTTTGTGTCCCTGTTTAGGCTTTGCGTCATACATTGCTAATCTCGGGTTGACTTTAACTTCAATTGCGGTAAGGATTGGGAGCGTTTCTGCTTGAAGCTGCGCTAGTAGCTTCGGCTTTTGGAAATTAATTCGTGCAGCCCAGGCCGCCGAAGTGGTTTCAACCACAAGAACACCCTGGCGGAAATTAGCGACTTTTAGCTGCTCCGCAACAGGACCTGCGATAATCTGCTTCACATGATGATTCAGATACATAAGTAGTTCCGCTTTCTCAGCAAGGTCGGGTAATTTGCCCGATTGATGCAGTAATTGGCTGAGATCTTGAGGGGGCTTTTTCATATGATAATAAGATGGCTGAATTAGGCTATGAGTGTAACAGTATTTATTCAAGGTCGGAATGGCGTCACACGCTGGCAGCCCAGTAAACGCTGGTTGCTACTTCCAATACTATTGTTGGCCACTGGGTCCGGTATTTATCAACACAACTCAGCTCGATTTCAAGATCAGCAAGCCAGTGTCGATAACGATCGTCTCTTACGCGAACAACAAAAGAAACAAGTCTTAGAGCTAAAAAGTGCTACCGAGTCTCAACTGGCTATGCTAGTGACTCATGTTGCACGTATGCAAGCCAAGATCACCCGTCTCGAAGCCTTAGGTCAACAAGTTGCCCAGCAGAACAAATTGGATGAAGATTTTGATTTCTCATCCGAAGTGGGTGTGGGTGGTTTGAGCGAATTAGGCACTAACATCGAGCTCGGACAGCTTATCGACGATATGGATAAGTTGGCATCACGAATTGACAATAATAATGTTCAGCTTTCACTACTTGAAACAGTGTCATCTAACCACCATATAGATGATGAACGTTATATATCAGGGATCCCACTCGATAAAGGTTGGTTATCGTCGCCCTACGGATTACGTAATGACCCTTTCAACGGTCGCAGGACTGTGCATAAGGGGATTGATTTTACCGGCCGAGAAGGTGCCAAAGTTGTTGCGACTGCTGCAGGCGTAGTAACTTGGGCTGGGAACATGTTCGGTTATGGCGAGTTGGTCGAAATAGACCATGGTAACGGTTTACATACGCGTTATGGCCATAATAAAGCTTTGTCAGTGACTGTAGGTGATGTGGTCGCAAAAGGCGATGCTATCGCCAGTATGGGAAGCACTGGGCGCTCAACTGGGGCTCATGTGCATTATGAAGTGTTGCGCGGCGGACAGCAGATAGATCCACAAAAGTTTGTCTACCGCAAAGCAAGTTAATTGAAACATTGGCTTCTAGTTTCCATCATGGACTTGGCCTACAGAGAATAAGTGATTCAGATGTTTGGTAAATTACTGACAAAAGTATTTGGTAGTCGCAACGACCGCACCCTTAAAGGGCTTCAAAAGATCGTTATTAGCATTAACGCACTAGAAGCTGATTATGAAAAATTAACCGATGAAGCTTTAAAAGCGAAAACCGCTGAGTTCCGTGAGCGTTTAGCTGCCGGCGCTTCATTAGATAGCATCATGGCTGAAGCGTTTGCGACAGTACGTGAAGCGTCTAAGCGTGTATTTGACATGCGCCACTTCGACGTACAGTTACTCGGTGGTATGGTGCTCGACAGTAACCGTATTGCTGAGATGCGTACGGGTGAAGGTAAAACCTTAACGGCAACTTTACCTGCATACTTAAACGCATTGACGGGCAAAGGCGTTCACGTGATTACCGTGAACGATTACTTAGCACGTCGTGATGCCGAGAATAACCGTCCGCTGTTTGAGTTCCTCGGTTTATCCGTAGGCATCAATGTGGCAGGTCTCGGTCAGCAGGCAAAGAAAGATGCCTATAACGCCGATATCACTTACGGTACCAACAACGAGTTTGGTTTCGATTATTTGCGCGATAACATGGCGTTTTCGCCGCAAGAACGGGTACAACGTCCGTTGCATTACGCCCTAATCGATGAAGTGGATTCAATCTTAATCGACGAAGCACGTACACCGCTGATCATCTCTGGTGCCGCTGAAGACAGCTCTGAGCTTTACATCAAGATCAACCTGCTTATCCCAAATCTTATCCGTCAGGATAAAGAAGACTCTGAAGAGTATGTGGGTGAGGGTGACTACAGCATCGATGAAAAAGCCAAACAAGTGCATTTCACCGAACGTGGTCAAGAAAAAGTAGAGAACCTGCTGATCGAGCGCGGCATGTTAGCCGAAGGTGACTCACTCTATTCTGCTGCAAATATTTCCCTGTTACATCATGTTAACGCGGCGCTCCGTGCGCACACGCTGTTTGAGCGTGATGTGGATTACATAGTACAAGACAACGAAGTCATCATAGTCGATGAACACACGGGTCGTACTATGCCAGGTCGTCGTTGGTCAGAAGGCTTACATCAAGCTGTCGAAGCCAAAGAAGGCGTGCACATTCAAAACGAAAACCAAACATTGGCTTCGATCACTTTCCAGAACTACTTCCGTCAATACGAGAAGCTGGCAGGTATGACAGGTACAGCCGACACTGAAGCGTTCGAATTCCAACACATCTATGGATTAGACACAGTTGTTGTGCCGACTAACCGCCCAATGGTGCGTAAGGATATGGCGGATTTGGTTTACCTGACCGCCGATGAAAAATATCAAGCTATCATCAAAGACATTAAAGATTGCCGCGATCGTGGTCAGCCAGTATTGGTGGGTACGGTATCAATCGAACAGTCTGAACTGTTAGCGCGCTTAATGGTGCAGGAAAAAATCCCACATCAAGTATTGAACGCGAAATTCCATGAAAAAGAAGCTGAAATAGTCGCCCAAGCAGGTCGTACTGGCGCTGTGACTATTGCCACTAACATGGCAGGTCGTGGTACCGATATCGTGCTTGGCGGTAACTGGAACATGGAAATCGATGCGCTCGATAATCCAACTGCTGATCAAAAAGCTAAGATCAAAGCCGACTGGCAAGTTCGTCATGATGAAGTCGTTGCCGCAGGTGGTTTACACATCCTAGGTACTGAACGTCACGAATCACGCCGTATCGACAACCAGTTACGTGGTCGTGCGGGTCGTCAAGGTGACGCAGGTTCATCACGCTTCTACCTGTCGATGGAAGATAGCTTAATGCGTATCTTCGCCTCGGATCGTGTCTCTGGCATGATGAAAAAGCTGGGCATGGAAGAAGGTGAAGCGATCGAACATCCATGGGTGTCTCGCGCAATCGAAAACGCTCAACGTAAAGTTGAAGCCCGTAACTTCGATATCCGTAAGCAATTACTCGAATTTGATGACGTAGCTAACGATCAGCGCCAAGTGGTTTACGCCCAGCGCAACGAGTTGATGGATGCGGAAAGCATTGAAGATACTATCCAAAACATTCAAGACGATGTGATTGGCGCGGTAATCGATCAGTATATTCCACCGCAATCAGTAGAAGAGCTGTGGGATATCCCAGGTTTAGAGCAACGTCTACACCAAGAGTTTATGCTCAAACTACCTATCCAGGAATGGTTAGATAAAGAAGACGATCTGCATGAAGAGAGTCTACGTGAGCGTATTATCACTGCTTGGGGCGATGCATATAAGGCGAAAGAAGAAATGGTTGGCGCGCAAGTGCTACGCCAGTTCGAGAAAGCCGTTATGCTACAAACGCTCGATGGTCTGTGGAAAGAACACTTAGCGGCGATGGACCATCTGCGTCAAGGTATCCACTTACGTGGTTACGCACAGAAAAATCCAAAGCAAGAATATAAGCGTGAGTCGTTTGAGTTATTCCAACAACTGTTGAACACCTTGAAACATGACGTCATCAGTGTGCTGTCGAAAGTACAAGTTCAAGCTCAGTCAGATGTGGAAGAAATGGAAGCGCGTCGTCGTGAAGAAGATGCCAAGATCCAGCGCGACTATCAACACGCAGCGGCAGAGTCGCTTGTTGGCGGTAGTGATGAGCATGAAGCTGTCACTGCGCAAGCACCGATGATCCGTGATGGTGAGAAAGTGGGTCGTAATGATCCTTGTCCTTGTGGCTCAGGTCGCAAGTACAAACAATGTCACGGCAAGTTAAGTTAATCTGCTGACAGATTAAGCCTACTGAATAAGTAGAATAGAACGCACACTAAAGGCAACTTATCTAAGTTGCCTTTTTATTTCCTCTTTAAATAAGCCTCGCGCTGATTCTCGTGTCATCCGGATTACATTCTTACTCTTCTTTATATCGCTAATCGTCGTTATTCCCCATAGAACATCATTTCATTCTCATTGATAGCCATTAAAGCAAACCCATCGCTGTAGCAAATTTAACCGTTAAAACCCATTTTGTGGATAAGTCTGAGGATAAAGTGGGGGTATTGTGTGACTAACTGAAAGTATTAAAAAAAGATCCATTTTTATCAAAAAAGCCCTTGCGGACTTTCTCAATCTCCCTATAATGCGCATCCACTGACACGGCAGACAGCGTAACGTAAGTTAAGCAAAGAAAGCCAAGCAGTTCATCGGTTAGCGAGCTAAACGATGAGTGTTGAGAAAGTTGAAAAAACTACTTGACGCATTAACGGGAATGCGTAGAATACGCAGCCCTGACCCGCTGAAAACTCAGTGTGTGGTCAACGCTCTTTAACAATTTATCAAGCAAATCTGTGTGGACACTCACAGGTGTTGAGTTAATCGAAACTGCTTAACCTTAGGGTTGGCAGTCAAAAATTTAAATCAACCAATTCTTTCACGAGAGTGATGAGTGTTCATAGCAATATGTACAAAGACTTACTACTTATTTTCGAATAAATAGGAGTCGAACAGAATTC